>CANGMH010000417.1 GCA_947454005.1 Verrucomicrobiota bacterium | reverse complement strand
GGTCGTCGTCGAAGTGGTAGCGGCCGCCGTTGACGGTCACGCGCCGCGGATGCTCCACCCCGAGGCCCCAGCGGGCGATGTCGAGCGCGTGGATGCCGTTGTTGGCCAGCTCGCCGCCGCCCCAGTGCCAGCGCCAGTGCCAGTTGTAGTGGATGAGGTTGTCCACGTACGGCCGCTCCGGGACCGGTCCTTGCCAGAGTTCGTAGTCGATCTCGGCGGGGACGGGCGCGCGTTTGCCGCGGCCGATGGTCTTGCGGTCGGCATCGTACCAGCAACGCGCGAAGCGGACCGGACCGATCTCGCCGGAGCGGACGCTCACGATGGCCTCGACGACCTCCGGCACGCTGCGGCGCTGGTTGCCCATCTGCACGTGGCGGCCGTGCTTGCGCGCGGCGACGGCCATCAGACCGGCCTCGTGGGCGTTGTGGCTGCCAGGTTTCTCCACGTAGACGTGCTTGCCGGCCGCGCAGGCGAGCAAGGTCATCGGGGCGTGCCAGAAGTTCGGCAGCGCGATCGACACGGCGTCGATCGACGGGTCGTCGAGGATGCGCCGGAAATCGCCGACCGCCCGGGGCGCCTTGCCGGACCCCGTCTCCACCGCCTTCACGCCCTTCGCGAGTCGGCGGGAATCCACGTCGCACACCGCCACGATCTCGGCCGTCGGGATCTTGAGATACGCCGCGATGTGGTCCATCCCGCGGCCCAGGCCCAGCACGGCGACGCGGACGCGCCCGCTTCCGTCAACGGCGCGGAGCACCGCCGGCGCTTGGCGCAGCGCGAGCAAGGTGGCGAGCGTGCCGGTCGTCTGGAGGAAACGGCGACGAGGGATCGACGGGATGGGCGTCTTCATGCGGTGAGAGGACGTCAGCACGCACCCGCGCGGTCAGGAACTCAAGGAAAGGATCGCGGATCACCCTGCCTCGGGGCGGTCGAGATGCGGTCCGGGCGGCAGCTCGTCGAAGCCCTCGAAATCGCCCGGCGTGAGCGGTCGCGACAGCTTGTGCTCCTCGTTGAACCATTGGCCGAGATCGATCAGCCGGCAGCGCTCCGAGCAGAACGGTCCCCATTTCGCGGCGAACCAATGGCCGCGTCGAGAACAGGTCGGGCACTTCACGCTGGGATTGTTGCGGTCTTCCATGGACGGAGGGCTTCTAACGGCGCGCCTCTGGTTTGTCATCGGTGCGGTTGGGGCGAGGTCGGTCTGGAGAACAGGAAGCAAGAAAGCCGACCGGATCCGGGACAGATGAAAACGAGAGCCGCGAAGCGACCGAGAGGACGGCGAGAGGCACTTTGGCCGGGGCCGGCCCGCCGATGCGGCGCGACCCCAGACGCAGGATTCCCCCGTCTTTGCTCTTCTGCCCCAGGTTTCCTGTGTTCCTGTTTTCCAGATACGACTTCTCCCGGCTCCGTGGCGCCGGCGGGATTCCGCTCGCAGCGTGGCCGCGCGTGCCGTGTCATGGGTCCGTGTTGCTGGCCTTCCACAAACCGTACGGCGTGCTCTCCCAGTTCACGCCCGACGGCTCGCCGAACCGTCCGCTCGCCGGGTTCGGGTTCCCGCCGCGGGTCTATGCGCTGGGCCGGCTGGACGCCGACTCGGAAGGGCTGTTGCTGCTCAGCGACGAGGCGGGCCTGAACACGCGGCTGCTCGATCCGGAGCGCGGGCATCCGCGCACCTATTGGGCGCAGGTGGAGCGGATCCCGGGACCCGATGCGCTGGCGCAGCTCCAGCGAGGCGTGGAGATCCAGGGCTACCGGACGCGCCCATGTCGCGCGTGGCTGCCGGATCCGCAGCCGTCGGTGCCGCCGCGCGATCCGCCCATCCGTTACCGCAAGAACGTCCCGGACTGCTGGCTCGCGCTGGAGCTGCACGAGGGCAAGAACCGCCAGGTCCGGCGCATGACCGCGGCGGTGGGGCACGCGACGCTGCGGCTCATCCGGGTGCAGATCGGGGCCTTCGCCTTGGGCGACCTCGCGGAGGGGCAATGGCGCGAACTGACGCCGGCGGAACGGCGGTCGGTGTTGGCGTGAGGTGGGCGGGTTTCAGGTCCTAGGCTTCAGGTCTCACGTCCCGTCTCGCGCACCTGGCTTGTCCCGGCGCGCTCCGTCTGCTCCTCTCGCGTCGTGCCCCCGCTCCCGCACAAGATCGCCACGCTGCTGTACGCCTTCGACGAGGCGGACGACGTGCTGCTGCTCCAGCGGGCACAGGAACCGAACCTCGGTCTCTGGTCGCCTCCCGGCGGCAAGCTCAAGACCGATCTCGGGGAATCGCCCTACGCCTGCGCCTGCCGCGAAGCCTGGGAAGAGACCGGTCTGCGCCTCTCGCCGTCGGATCTGGCGCTCACCGGCATCGTGAGCGAGCACGGGTTCCTCGGGCAGGCGCACTGGCTGATGTTCCTGTTCGAGGTCCGGCCACGTCTGCGCGTGCTGCCGCCGCCGCATCGGGAAGGCACGTTCGGATTCTTCGGCCGCGCCGCGCTCGGTTCTTTGGCGCTGCCGCCGACGGACCGCGAACGGATCTGGCCGTTGTTCTGGGAGCATCGCGGCGGGTTCTTCTCCGCCCACTGCCGCTGCCACGCCGGCGGAGAGAACGTGTGGACCCTCGAGGAATCACGGCCCGGCCCAGGATCCGGGAACTAGGCGGCATGGACCGGTTCTTCGGGCCGCCTGCGGGGCGGATTTCCTTCCGGACATCGGTTCGATCCTGTCAGACCTTTCCCCATCGATGAGCGACCTGGAAGCGGACGAGATGTTCATGGGCGAGGCCTTGCGCCAGGCGATGCGCGCGTACGAGGCCGGCGAGGTGCCGGTCGGCGCGGTCGTCGTGCGCGGCGGGAAGGTGATCGCGCGGGCCTGGAACCAGGTGGAGATGCTCAAGGACGCCACCGCCCACGCCGAGATGCTGGCGCTCACGATGGCCGAGGATGCCGTGGGCGATTGGCGGCTGACCGATTGCACGCTCTACGTGACCAAGGAGCCGTGCCCGATGTGCGCCGGGGCGGTCGTCCACTGCCGGTTGGCGCGCGTGGTCTTCGGTGCGCCGGACGCCAAGGGCGGCGCGGCCGGTGGCGCCATGAACCTGCTACAGTTCCCCACGCTGAACCACCGCTGCGACATCACGCCCGGCGTGCGCGGCGATGAATGCGCCGGCGTGCTGAAGGCCTTCTTCGCCGAGCGCCGGGCGGAGAAGGGGAGCTGAGCGACGGACGCGCCGGAGGAGCGGTCCTTCTTGCGCCCGCGAGACCTCGACCGACCGGAGCCCGCGGCGTCCCGTCAGCTGACGAGGAGCAGCGACACCTTCTCGCCGCTCTCGTTGCGGGCGAGTCCTTGGGCGCGGGGATCGTTCACCCGCTTGCCGTCCACGAGGAACTGGTAGTGATGGCCTCCGTGGCCGAGCGTGACCGAGAGCGCGAAGGAGCCGTCGTAGCTCTTCTTCATCGGATGGCTCGTCGGGTTCCAGTCGTTGAAATCGCCGACGAGGAACACCTCCTTCGCCTGCGGCGCGAGGTGGATGAAATTGACGGGCTTCAACGTCGCCTTGGCCTGCAGGCGTTGCAGCGGGGAACTCGCGGGACGGAGCGGATGCATGTCGTTGACCATTGTGAACGTGTCGGGCGCGATGTAGCGGTCCCGGTCGATCGCGACAACGCGACGCGCGAAAAAGCCGAAACCCCC
>CANGMH010000416.1 GCA_947454005.1 Verrucomicrobiota bacterium | reverse complement strand
GTGATGGACGAGATCAAGAAGGCCAAGAACGTCATCCTCTTCATCGACGAGCTCCACACCATCGTCGGTGCCGGTTCGGCCGAGGGCACGATGGACGCCTCGAACATCTTCAAGCCCGCGCTGAGCCGCGGCGAGATGCAGATCGTCGGCGCGACCACGCTCACCGAGTACCGCAAGTACATCGAGAAGGACTCCGCCCTGGAGCGCCGCTTCCAGACGGTGAAGGTCGAACCGCCGAGCGTCGACGACGCCATCACCATCCTCAACGGCCTCAAGCCGAAGTACGAGGAGCACCACAAGGCGGTCTTCTCCGCCGAGGCGATCAGCGCCTGCGTGCGTCTGAGCGACCGCTACATCACCGCGCGGTTCTTGCCGGACAAGGCGATCGACGTCATGGACGAGGCCGGTTCCAAGGCCCGCATCGGCGCCATGCAGCGCCCGCCCGACGTCAAGGACATCGAGGCCGAGGTCGAGGCGCTCAAGGCCAAGAAGGAGCAGGCGATCAAGGACCAGGACTTCGAGGGCGCCGCCCAGCTCCGCGACAAGGAGAAGGCCGCCAAGGAGTCGCTGGAGAAGATCCTCGCCGAGTGGAAGACCGCCAAGGACGAGCGCCGCGTGCAGGTCACGGAGGACGACATCCTCCAGGTCGTCGCCAAGTGGACCGGCATCCCGCTCCAGCGCATGGGCCAGACCGAGACCCAAAAGCTGCTCGTCGTCGAGCAGGAGCTGGCCAAGATCGTCATCGGCCAGAAGGACGCCGTGTTCGCGCTGGCGAAATCGCTGCGCCGCGCCCGGGCCGACCTCAAGGACCCGAAGCGCCCCATCGGCTGCTTCGCGCTGCTCGGGCCGACCGGCGTCGGCAAGACGCTGCTCGCCCGCACGCTCGCCGAGCAGATGTTCGGATCCTCGCAGAACCTCATCCAGCTCGACATGAGCGAGTACATGGAGAAGTTCACCGTCAGCCGGCTCATTGGTTCGCCCCCGGGCTATGTCGGTTACGAGGAGGGCGGCCAGCTCACCGAGAAGGTCCGCCGCCAGCCGTACTCCGTCGTTCTGTTCGACGAGATCGAGAAGGCGCACCCGGACGTGATGAACATGCTCCTCCAGATCCTGGAGGAAGGTAAGCTCACCGATTCGCTCGGCCGCCAGATCGACTTCCGCAACACCATCATCCTGCTCACCTCGAACGTCGGTTCGGACGTCCTGCGCAAGAGCTCCGTGATGGGCTTCGCCAAGCAGAGCGACACCACCGATTACGAGACGATGCGCGGCAAGACGCTCGAAGAGGCCAAGAAGGCGTTCCGTCCCGAGTTCCTCAACCGTCTCGACGACATCATCGTCTTCCGCACCCTCGGCCGCCCCGAGCTCACCACCATCCTCGGGCTCGAGGTGAAGAAGGTCATGGAACGGATGTCCCGCAAGAGCGTGCAGCTCGTGCTGGACGAGAAGGCGAAGGACTTCCTCGTGGACAAGGGCTTCGACCCGCAGTACGGCGCGCGTCCGATGCGACGTTCGGTGGAGCGGTACCTCGAGGACCCGCTCGTGGAGGAGATCCTCCGCGGCTCGTTGGCCGACGGCGTCCCCGTCGAGGTCAGCGCCGAGAAGGACAAGCTGACCTTCACCCAGAAAACGGCCCCGGTCGTCGCCGAGACCACGCCCGCGGCCTGATCGCCCCCCACAGACTCCGGACGCCGCCTTCACTGGCGGCGTCTTTTTTTCTCCGCCATGGTCGCGCCTCGACCGGGGAGATCGTCGGCAACGGGCTGTGCTGCCCAGGCGGCGCCTTTTTTCCGCCGGGTCCTCAGATATCGAACATGAGGTCCTTGCCGGTGCCGGCATCGAGCAGCTGCTGGAAATCGATCGCCGCCGCCTCGGCATCCAGCACGGCGCGGAGCCGGCGCCAGCACTCCCGGAGTTCCGGGGGGCAGGTGTCGTCGGTGAAGGCGGGCGAATCGAAGATCTGTCCGTGCACGCACCGGAGGACGTCGCCGAAAGAGATCTGCGCCGGAGGACGGGCGAGCCTGTAGCCGCCTTCCTTGCCCCGTTGGCTCTTCACGATCTGGCCGGACTTCAGCTCGATCAGGATCTGGACCAGATAGTTCGGCGGGATGCCGTTCTCCGAGGCGACCTCTTCGACGCGGGTGGCGTGGTCCTGGCCATGGCGGCGCGCCAACGAGAGCACGGCGCGCGCGGCATAGTCGCTTTTCACGGACAGTTTCAAGGTCGCGCAGTGTGGCGGCGGACAGCGCGGGCCGACAAGGGATGAAGTGCGGCGGACCAGGCCCCCGCGGGATGGACCGCGGGCGCAGGATCGCCCCCCCCGCGGCCGCGAGCCACGGCGCTTGCCGCGGTGGCCGCGGGTTGCCTACGCTCCGCGCATGAGATCCCTGTTGCGCGTCCTGGCGCTCGCTTTGTGCTCCGTCGCGGCCGTATCCGCCGCGGAGAAGACCTACACCATCGCCGTCATCCCGAAGGGGACGACGCACGAGTTCTGGAAATCCATCCACGCCGGCGCCGTGAAGGCCGAGCAGGAGCTGGCCGCGAAGGGCACCAAGGTGAAGCTCTTCTGGAAGGGGCCGCTCCGCGAGGACGACCGGGACCAGCAGATCCAGGTCGTCGAGAACTTCGCCTCGCGCAAGGTGGACGGCATCGTGCTGGCGCCGCTCGATTCCCGCGCGCTCGTCGCGCCGGTCGCCAGCGCGCTCCAGGCGGGCGTGCCGACCGTGGTGATCGATTCCGACCTGGAATCGGACAAGCAGGTCAGCTTCGTGGCCACCGACAACTTCAAGGGCGGCCAGATGGCCGGCGAGTTCCTGGCCAAGCAGCTCGGCGGCAAGGGCAAGGTGGTCCTGCTCCGCTACCAGGTCGGCAGCGCAAGCACCGAGGCGCGCGAGGCCGGATTCCTCGACGCGGTCAAGAAGGTGCCCGGCCTCAAGCTCATCTCCTCCGACCAGCACGCCGGCGCGACGCGCGAGATGGCGTACCAAGCTTCCCAGAACCTGCTCAACCGATACGGCAAGGACGTCGACGGCATCTTCTGCCCGAACGAGACGGCGACCATCGCCATGACCAAGGCGCTGCGCGACATCGGCCGGGCGGGCGGGAAGGTGAAACTGGTCGGCTTCGATTCCGGCACCCAGTCCGTGCTCGACCTCAAGAACGGCGACGTGCAGGCGCTGGTCGTCCAGGACCCGCTCAAGATGGGCTACCTCGGCGTGGTCACCGTCGTGGAGCACATCCAGGGCAGGAAAGTCGCCAAGCGCATCGACACCGGCGTGTCGATGGTGACCAAGGAGAACATGGACCAGCCGGACATGGCCGCGTTGCTCGCGCCGCCGATCGCCAAGTATCTCAAGGAGTGAGCGGGGCGAAGAAGTGATCAGTAAACAGTAATCAGTGGATCAGTGGAAGGCCGGCCCACTGGGTCCGCGAGAGGCCTCGAATTCTCGTTCACTGAATACTGAATACTGATTACTGAATACTGATCATTGCATCCTGGATACTTTCCCTGCCCGATGTCCCGCCTTTCCCGTCTCCTGCAATCCGGCGGCCCGTTCCTCGGGCTGCTGCTGGTGTGCGGCTTGTTCGCGCTCACGGAAGAGCGGGCCTTCATCTTCACCGGCGGCAACCTCAAGAACATCTTCACCCAGACGGTCATCGTGGCGGTCGGCGCGTTGG
>CANGMH010000415.1 GCA_947454005.1 Verrucomicrobiota bacterium | reverse complement strand
GGAGGCTTGCCAGCCATTAGCCGGGGGTTGCGCGAGTCCGCGAGCGACACCCCCGGAGAACGGTCGCCAAGCGCCTCGACCCCGTGAGGGGTCGCACCCACCGCTTCAACGCTTCTGGAACCCCTGCCGGGGTGCCGGTTTCATGCGCTGCCGACCGGGGGTATCGCTGGCGCTCACCCCCCGGCTAATGGCTGTCAACCCTTCAGGTTGCTCCAATCCCAACGGCAGAAGAGTGCTTCCGCGAAGTGATTGCTCTTCCCGCAACTCAAGACGAAGAGCTGACGGCAGGGCTTGCGCTGCGGCGCCGCCCCATGTCCCCCGGACGCGCGGCAGCGCGTCCGGGGCGTCATCCACGGACCACGAACCCGTGCCGGTCCGCCTTCAACAGGAGGACCGCGGAACCCGGCAACGCGCGCTGCATCGCCCGGCCCACGGCTTCCGGATCGACGAGCGTCACGCACATGATCGCGCTGCCGCTGCCGCTCAGCCAACCGCCGATGGCGCCGGCTTTCTCGCCGGCGTGGATGATCCGGCCCAGCTGCGGGATGAGCGGCGCGCGGTACGGCTGATGGATTCGGTCGTCGAAACATCCGCGCAGCGCCTCCAGGTCACCGCTCGCGAACGCCGCGGTGATGACCGCCACGCGGGTGATCGCGTGGACCGTGTCGGCCTTGGAGAACTGTGCCGGCACGAGCGCGCGGGCCGCCGGCGTGCTCACCTCGAAGTCCGGCACGAGCGTGACGAACGTCGCCTTCGCGGACACCAGGAACCGCAGCGACCTCGCCTCCTTCCCGATCAAAGTGGAGGCGGTGAACCCTCCGAAGATCGACGGCGTGGCGTTGTCCGGATGCCCCTCGGTCTCTGTCACCAGATCGAGCAGACGGTGACGACCGAGCGGCGATCCGTGCAACGCGTCGAGCCCCGCCGCGACGCCGACGGCGAGCGATGCGCTCGCACCGAGGCCGCGACCGACCGGGATGGCGTTGCGCTGGGTCACGACCAAGCCATGGCGCTTGGTCCGGGTGCGCCGGAAGAACAGCTCGGCGACCGGCCCGGCGATCCGCGCGACGGCGGCGGACGCTTCCGCGGACCCGGCGCCGAGGACCGTCAGGCCCGGTTCCGCGGTGCGCTCGACGGTCACCTGGTTGTGGAGCCGGAGCGCGAGACCCAAGGTGTCGAAGCCTGACCCGAGATTGGACGTGGAAGCGGGGACGCGGACGGTGACGGAGCGCGGCGACATCGGACGGAATCTTCCGGGAGATCCGGCGTCTGTCGATGCCCGGGCCCGTTGCTGATCGAACAGAACTCCGCTGTAACCAGTCGTTCCTGTCGTTCGTCACCTTTGCCAGAACCGGCGGGGTCGCCGGCCACGACACACACAGCAACACACACCAGATCCCTATGAAGTCCATCATCCGTTCCCTCATCATCAGCGGCCTGCTCCTCGGCGGAGCCGCCTTCGTCCGCGCGGAAGACGCCGCTGCCGACGCCAAGAAGACCACGGGCGTCGCCAAGGAAGAGGTCGCCAAGAAGCGCGAGGAGGCCGCCAACCTGACCCCCGAGCAGCGCGAGGCGAAGCGCAAGGAGATGGCGGAGAAGCGCGCCGCCAAGCTGAAGGAACTGCAGGCGAAGAAGGCCGCCGGCACCTTGACCGAGAAAGAGACCGCGCAGCTCGAACGCCTCGAGAAGGGCCCGGGCAAGCGCGCCCAGCAAGACAAGAAGGCCGAGAAGAAGTGATCCCGGCGCTCCGGTCCCCGGGACGCCCAGCGTCCCGGACGGAGCTTGGAGAGCCGCCGCACCCGGGTGCGGCGGCTTTTTTCGCGTGTCACGGTCCCCGTCCCTGCCGCCCGGCGAGTTGGCTTCTTCCGCAGGCGTCCCCGTGGCACCTTCGCCCCTGTTGAACCCCGATCCCAGCGACGCCGAGGTGGTCGCCGAGGTGCTGGCCGGCGACACGGCGCGCTTCGAGGTGCTCGTGTGCCGGTACCAGCCCCGGCTCTTCGGCACCGCCCGGCGCTATGCGCGACGGGAGGACGAGGTGCAGGACATCGTGCAGGAGATCTTCCTCAAGGCCTTCTCCAAGCTCGGTTCGTGGCGCGCCGATGCGCCGTTCGAACACTGGTTGATGCGGATGGCCGTCCACACCTGCTACGATTTCCTGCGCTCCCATCAACGCAACCGGGAGCACAACACGACCGACCTCTCGGACGACGAGAGCGATTGGCTCGAACGGCACGCACCGGCCCCGGCGTCAGGCGGCCATGACGCCGAAGCAGCACGGACTTTGGTGGCCAAGGTCCTGGACAAGCTCTCGCCGCCAGCGCGGCTGGTCATCACCCTGCTCGAGCTCGAGGACCGGAGCGTGAAGGAGATCGCCGAGCTCACCGGATGGTCCGTCCCCTTGGTGAAGGTGCGCGCTTTCCGGGCGAGGGCGGAGATGAAGAAGATCCTCCGCCACATGGCCTCCGAGAAGTATCTGTAACCCGCGCCGCCGAGGCGGCGTCAGCCTCTTTTGAACCGATGGACATCGACCGACTCCAGACCGAGCTGTTGCGTGCGGCGCGAGCCGACCGCCCTTCGGACCGCGTCCCGCTCGGCTTCGAGCGCCGGGTGATGGCGCGCCTCGCGGAACGCGTCCGGCGCGACCCTTGGTCCGAATGGACCGCCGCCTTCTGGCGGGCCGCGATGTCGGGCGGAGCGGTCGCGCTCTTGGCCGTGGCGGTCAACTTGGCGACACCGGGCGCGGTCAACGATCTGGCCGAGGACCCCGAGCTCTTCGCGGCCGCCGACGGTGCTCCGGCAGCGGCCGCGGAAGAACCCGCACAGGACCTGTGGTGAAAGCTTGGAAGTTCATCCTCGCCGCGCTCGCCGTCTTCGTCGCCGGCGCCGCCACCGGCGCGACAGTCGCCAACCTCCGGGCCAAGACCGTCAAGAAGCAGGAGGTCGTCCGCCGCGGATTCATCCCCCCTTCGGCTTGGGCCCGCTTCGAGATCTTCCGCCGCGCCGAGCGCCGGGCGCAGGTCACGCCCGAGCAACGCCAGCGCATCGATGCCCACATCCGCGCCTCCCAAGCAACGCTCCGCAAGCTCTGGGAACCACTGGATCCCGCGGCCCAGGAAGAATTCACCCGCCTCCGCGAGCTGATCCTCGGTGAGCTCACGCCCGAGCAGCGTCCACAATTCGAGCTCTGGCTGAAGGAACAACTCGCCGCCAAACGGTCGGGCGAGCATCGGGGCGCCGGAGACGGGAAGTCCGGAACTGAACGGAAACCGGAACGCCCCGGCGCGCCGGATACGACCGCGGACCGCTGACCGACCGCAGGTCCGAGCGGTTGCGATGGAGCGGCGCATCGGGCGCACTGGCCTTCCGATATCCGAAGCGCATCGTCTGACGCTTCGGACCGGACCCTAGGATCCGCCTTCACAAAGACCAGCGGGTCGCCTCGATGCGGTCGCGGGCCCGAGCTCCGATCGGTTTTAGACTCCGAGCCCGACTCGATCTACAAACTGCCTCGCAATGTCGCACCGACGCCTGCTCGTCTTCCTCAAAGCGCCCCGCCCGGGGATCGCAAAGACCCGTATCGCGGCGACTCTCGGGGACGGTGCGGCGCTCGATATCCACCGGGATCTGGTCGCCGGGACCCTCGCCCGTGTCGCCGCATCACCGGAGGGGTACGGCGTGGAACTCCGGTTCGCTCCCGACG
>CANGMH010000414.1 GCA_947454005.1 Verrucomicrobiota bacterium | reverse complement strand
GTGGTGGATGCCCCACGCCGAGCAGGTCAGGTCGCCGATCAGGCCGGCGAAAAGGCACGGCAAGAGCGATCCTGTGCGGACCTGTCCGATCGCGAGCACCTCGATCGCGAACACCGCGCCGGCCAACGGGGTGCCGAACACGGATCCGAACCCCGCCGCGACGCCGGCTTGCAAGAGCATCGCGCGATGGCGTCCGGGGATCCGTGCCCAACGGATGAACCCCGCCGCCAATCCGCCGCCCATCTGCAAAGCTGTGCCTTCGCGTCCGGCCGATCCGCCGAAAAGATGCGTGAGCAGCGTGGACAGAAGGACGAGCGGCGCCATGCGCACGGGGACGCCGGCGCCGGGCTTGTGGATCTCGTCGAGCAGGAGGTCTGTCCCGCGTCCCGCACCACGGCCGTGCTTCTCGTAGAGCCAGACGATCACCGGGCCGATGGCCGGCAGGAGGAGCAGCAGCCACGGGAAGGCGAACCGCAGCGCGGTCACGCGGTCGAGCGACCAGAGGAACAGCGCGCTGGCCGAGCCCGCCATCACGGCGACCGGTGCCGTCAGCGCCAGCCAGACGCCCAAGGTCCGCAGCGCCGCCGCGTGCGCCCGAAAGTCCAGGACCGCCTTCATCCGACGGGACCCGGTCGACTTGGATGGCCGGTGCGGCGCTTGGCGGCCGCGGGGATCGTGATGACTGTCGGCTCCGACATGAGTTGCCCGAGGCTAACGCCAGGACCCGGGCGATACCAGCGTCACCACAGGGCCCGTTCGGCTCTGGCCCCGGACGGGACGATCACGCCGTCGTGGCCGTCGCGTCCCTGCCAGGTTCTCCGAAGCGGCCGAAACGCAGCGCGAGCGACGGCAGCACGAGCAGGTTCAACGCGGTCGAGCTCACCAATCCGCCCAGGATCACCAGCGCCATCGGGCCCTCGATCTCGCGGCCGGCTTCCGAGCCGCCGAGCGCGAGCGGCAGCAATCCGAGCCCGGTCACCAAGGCCGTCATCAGGATGGGGCCGAGCCGCTCTCGGGCACCGCGCAGCGCCGTGTCGATGCCCCATGGCCGGCCTTCTTGGCCGACCAGGTGCTCGTAGTGCGCGATGAGCATGATCGAGTTCCGGGTGGTGATGCCGAACAAGGTGACGAACCCGACCATCGCGCCGAGCGAGAGCAGACGTTCGTGCAGGAACACCGAGGCGACGCCGCCGACGAGGGCGAATGGCAGGTTGGCCAGCACGAGCAGCAGGTTCCGCCAATGCGCCAGGACGACCGACAGCAGCAGTATGATCCCCACCGCCGCGAGCGATGAATGCATCAGCAGGTCGCCCCGCGCCGCGCGCACCTGCTCGGCGGCACCGGTGAACACGGGATACATGCCGGACGGGAACGTCACCTCGGCGGCGACGCGTCGACGCGCCTCGGCGACGAAGGACGGCACGTCCCGTCCGGACACGTTGCAGGTCACCGTCTGGCGTCGGCGCGCACCGTCGTGCGAGAGGGAAGCGCGGCCTTCGGTCAGGTCCACGTCGGCCAGCTCGCGCAGCGGGAGCCGCGCGCCCGAGGCGTTGCGGACGACCAGAGCGCCGGCCGTCTCCGGTTCCGAGCGGTCGGCGGGGTCGAGGATGACGACCACGTCATGGACGCGCCGGCCATCGTGGACCTGTGCGACCACGGTGCCTTGCCAGGCGGTCTCCAGCGCATCCATCACCTCCACCGGCGAGAACCCGTGCCGGAGCAGGCGGTCGGGACGCAATCGCACCGAGAGGCGCGGCATGCCGGGCAGCGATCGCACACGGACATCGGCGTTGCCGGGGATCGTGCCGAGCAGCGCCGCCACTACGGACGCCCTCGCGTCGAGCGCGTCGAGGTCGTCGCCGTAGATGCTGACGACGACGGCCGCGGTCTCGCCGGAGATGGTCTCGCCGATGCGGTCTCCGAGGAAGGTCAGCACCTCCGATTCGATGCCCGGGAACTTCGCCAACGTCTCGCGGATCGATCTCTGGACCTCCTCTTCCTGGTCGCCGGGCAGCGGCTTCAGCTCGACGTGGAACTCGCTCCGGTGCGGTCCCCAGGGGTCTTCGCCGGCCTCCGCGCGGCCGATCTGCTGCTCGACGGTCGCGATGCGCGGGTCGGCCAACAGCTCGGCCGAGATGTGTCCGCCGAGCCGCCGCATCTCGGGCAGGGAGGTGCCGGGCGCGGTCGAGACCTGGAGCACGAAGTGGCCTTCGCGGAACTCGGGCAGGAACTCGCCGCCGAGGAACGGGACCATCGCCGCGGCGCCGGCCACCAGCAGCAGCGCGACCCCGAGCAAGGCCCAGGCATGCGGCAGCAGGACCCGCAGGACGCGCTGGTAGGCGGCCTGCAGGACCCGCAGCAACCACGGCTCGTGCGTGCCCTTCGCGCCGCGTGCGAAGAGGATTCCCGCGAGCGCCGGCGTCACGGTCAGCGCCACGAGGAGCGACGCGAGCACGGCCAGGATGTAGGCGGACCCGAGCGGCGCGAAGAACCTGCCCTGCAGGCCTCCGAGGGAGATGACCGGCAGGAACACCAGCACGACCACGAAGGTGGCGTACACCACCGCGCTCCGGACCTCGAGCGACGCGTCGAGCACCACTTGGCGGACCGGTCGCGGCGCCGTCGAGGCGGCGTTCTCACGCAAGCGGCGGAAGATGTTCTCGACGTCGATGATGGCGTCGTCGACGACCTCGCCGAGGGCGATGGCGAGGCCGCCGAGCGTGAGCGTGTTCAACGTCACCCCGAGCCGGTCGAGCGTGACCAGCGCGGCCAGCAGCGAGAGCGGGATCGCGGTGAGCGAGATGAACGCGGTGCGGACGTCGAAGAGGAACAACACCAGGACGGCGACGACCAGAGCGGAGCCGAGGAGCAGCGACGACCGCATGTTCGCCAAGCCGTTCTCTATGAAGTTGGCGGGCCGGTGCATCCGGTCGAAGAGCTCGATGCCTTCCGCGGCCAGCATGGGTTTCAGCTCGGCCAAGGCGGCCTCGGCCGCGAGGGTGGTCTCGAGCGTGTTCGCGCCGTGCTGGCTCGACATGGTGAGCAGCACGCCGGGACGTCCCTGGACCAGGGCGTCGCCGAACTTCGGTTCAGCGGCGTCGACCACGTTCGCGACGTCCTTCAGGCGCACGCGCCCGCCGTTCGTGCGGACGACGACCGTCTCGCCGAGCGCGGCCGCGGTGATGGATTGGCCCTCGGTCTGGACCAGGATCCGCTGGTTGTGGGTCTCGATGAACCCGCCGCCGCGCACACCGGTCGCGGCGCGGGCGGCGGCGGTGACCTCGGCGAGCGAAAGGTCGAAGGCGATGAGCCGGTCGGGTCGCACCTGGACCTGCAGCTGGCGGACCTCGCCGCCGAAGACGCTGACCTTGGCCACGCCGGGCACCGCGAGCAGGCGCGGCCGGATCGTCCAATCGGCCAAGGTCCGGAGGTCCATCGGCGTGCGGTTCGTCGAGAGGAGCCCGATCTTCAGGAGGTCCATCGTCGCCGATGTCAACGGTGTCATCTTCGGCGTCTTCACGCCGGCCGGGAGACGGGTGGCGGTCTCGACCAACCGTTCGGCCAACATCTGCCGCGCGACGAGCACGTCCGTGCCGTCCTTGAAGACGACGGTGATGACCGACAGGCCCTGGATGGATTCTGACCGGATGGAGTCGAGCCCGCCGGTGCCGTTGAGCGCGTCCTCGACCGGCCGGGTGACCAGCGATTCC
>CANGMH010000413.1 GCA_947454005.1 Verrucomicrobiota bacterium | reverse complement strand
GGGGATGTATTTCCCCGATTCCTTCTCGCGATTCACCTGCGAGATCGCCTGGTCGGCTAGCAGCGCCCGGATGTCGATCCAATCCTCGCCGACAAGGCTCTGGGCCAGATGGTCGCGGATTTTGCGGATCTTCGGCCCGCTGAGGTTGCTGATGTCGCGGAACAAATCGGTGAACTCGACGATGTCAACCGCTGGCTTGAACTTGAAACTCCTCTTGCAGATTTTGATCCATTTATTGCGACTGACGGCACTGAAGGCGACGGCCTTGGGCGCGAAGATGAAAAAGCGCAGCGTTCTATATTTGCGGAAAGTCTTGCTGGAGACAAAACCTGTGAGCGTATCGGTAATCTTCGAGGCGTGACGTTCGGTCGTGACTTGAAAGGCGAACTTCTTCCCGTCGTCGACCAAGTCGACGTATGGCACAGTAGCTCCAGCCACGTTGGCGTTGCGGAGGTTCGAGAGGCCGTATGTCTCGGCCAGCACTGGCAGCAGGACGTGTTCGAGAATTTTGTTCGTCGAAAAATAGCCAGCCGCGTTCTCTAGGCTAATCTGATACTGCAGGCGGCCAAGCGCGTTGCTTATATCACCAAGTGCTTTTTTGAGCGTCATGATGGAATCAAAAGGGAACATTGGGACCCTTCATGGAGGCTAATTGGGCGGCTGAGCGCGCCGACGTGGCGATGTCGGCGAGTGCTCAGGTTGCATTGATTCGGCTGCTGCCGCCGCAGCCTCACGCTGCGAGCTCGCGTTGCGAGACCAACTGGGCGCTGCCGCCGCGCCCATTTGTCCTGGCCGTATATGGAGATGTCGTCAAGCTTGCCGCCGTGGGATTCGACGAATTTTACCGACTGCACGAACATGCCGCCAGAGCCGCAGGCGGGGGCAGTGGAAATGCAGAATGGCGAAATTCGAATGACGAATGGACGCGAGGTTTTCACTTCGCCACTCGCACTTTGGACTTCGCACTTTGCCACGCCGCCGTTCTTTCCCTCAGCGCTGGCGAAGCGGGTGAGAAAATGCTCGTAGACGCGTCCGAGCAGATCGATGGAGCGGTGGATCTTCTCGCCCTCGCTCGCGGCGGTGAGTTCGATGGTGGCGATGACGTCGATGAGCTCGCCGAGACGCTGGTGGTCTTCTGCTGCGCAAAAATCCCGCGAAGTCGCTTCGCTGTCCGGATTCCCGCTATCGCGCGTTGCGGTGTCGAGGCCGGGGCGGGCGTAGTCCTTGGGGAGGACGCCTTTGAGGCGAGGGTTGTCGCGCTCGATGGCGACCATGGCATCGTCCACGGTCTTGCCGATGGTGGGCTGCTTGGCGTTGGCCTGGAGGTGGGACCATCGGGCATCGGCTGGGACCCAGAAGACGTTCTCGGCTTTGTATTCGTCGGGATCTTCGGGGTTCGCGCCGGCGTAGTCGCCGGTCTTGGACTTGGCGCCGGCGAGGAGCTTGGCGCGGTGTTCCTCGAAGGTGTCGGAGATGTATTTGAGGAAGATGAGGCCGAGGAAGACGTGCTTGTATTCCGCCGCGTCGATGTTGTTCCGCAACTTGTCCGCGGTGAGCCAGAGCTTGGCCTCGAAACCGATGGTGGCCGTGCTGGTGCTGCTGGTGGGTTTGCGGGCCATCGTCAGGGAAATGTGCCGGCGCTGCCCGAGAAGGGCCGTGGAAGTGCGGAGGTAGGGTTCCAGATCATCGGGGAAGCTCGTTGTGCAGAAAGCCTAAAGCAGCCAGAGCGGCGCACCAAGCCAGCAGTGAACGCCGAACGGGATTTGTGGCGGACGAGGAGAGAGACCCCGGGTTCAGGCAAAAGAATACCCCCATCCAGCTTCGCTGGAAGGGGGGTGTGGATGGGTTCAATGGAAGTAGCCGAGCTCCCGGAGCGACCGGTGCCTTGGTTGGCCGACGATGACGTGGTCGAGCACCTCGATCTTGAGGAGCCGGCCGGCCTGAAGCAGCTCCCGGGTGACCTTGACGTCGGCGGCGCTCGGGTCCGGATCTCCCGAGGGATGGTTGTGCAGGAGCGTCACGGAATGGGCGGCAGCGATGATGGCGGCACGGAAGACCTCCCGACCATGGACGTGGACGCTGTCGAGCGTGCCGGTGGAGACCAGGTGATGGCCTTTGACGCGGTACCGGGTGTTGAGCAGGAGCACCGCGAAGCATTCGCGTTCGGGGTCGAAGTGCGGGTGCGTGGCGATGTGCAGCCTCCAGTAGTCGGCGGCGCGCTGCGGGGAATCGCAGAGCTGAAGGTCCAACGGGGTCGGGCATTCGCGTAAGGCGACGACCTTGTATTCCGCGGGTTGGCGCGGGGGCCTGGGCGGGCGGATATCGCCCTTGAACAGATCGGGTTGGTGCATGATGACTCTCCTCGGAGCCGTGCAGCCTGCTCGAACAGGTGCTTCCGGAGATGACTCTCGCTGGAAGCAGCACGGCTCCTTTCGTTCCGACTGGGGGTGAACTATTGGACGACCCACACGGGACGCCTCCAACCACCCATCCTACCATGCCGGAACCGGGGCCCGCCCTTGCCAGACCCGTGGCGACGTGGCCAAACGCGGTCGGCCCAGAAAAAAGCCTCTCCATTGCGAGAGAGGCGTGGGGTGTTCAGTAGTCTTCCGGGAGGAGGACCGTGGTGGCTGATCGGTCGGCTTCGGTGATGATCCAGAACTTGGTCTGGTTGGCAGTGTGATACACCGAGAACAGCCGGGTTCCGTCGATTAGGGCGGCGTCATTCGCGGCTTTGTCGTCAGGGCAGCAGTCGCCCCAGTCGGCCCGGACGTGCCGGGACAGGGAAGCCAGAATCTCCTCGTGGGAGACTTGGGCCAGGGCGTTGGGTGTGGCCACCAACCGGCCAAGGTCAAACTTCGCGGCGCTCATAGGCGGTAGTCCTCAAAGGTCGCGGCCAATCCGTCCTCGTCGTCGCCCAAGAGTTCCTCCAAGGCCGCCTGGGTCTGGACCCGGTCGAGGTCCGGCTGTGCGTCCTTAGGACAGCACGGGCAGCGGACGACGTTGATGACGGTCTGACCGAACTCCCATCCGGCCGAGCGGAACTCGGCCCGATAGCGTTCGGACAACTTCTCGGCGCGGGGCAAAATGCCCCATGCATCGGCGGCTTCAGCGGTCAGACCCGTCTCGAAGACGGCGTCGTGCCAGAGGTGGTGGGTGTCCCACGGTTCGGTGCAGGTGGAGCAATGGACATCCATGATGGGCTCCTTTCAGGCGAAGACCTCTGCCAATTGCTCGGCGGTGAGGTGTTCGGGTTGTTGGCCTTCTTGCTCGAAGGCGTGGATGCGCACGAAGGCAAACTTCGCCAGGCGTGCAGCGATCTCGCCGCGGGCGGAACGGCCGGCCTCGTCCTCGTCCAGCATGACCAGGATCTGGCTTTGCCGGTCGGTGTGGCGGCGGATGAGTTCCTCCTGCGCGGACGAGAGGCTGCTGCCCATGAGGGCGACGACCTTGCGATGGCCGAGCTGGTGCAGCTTCATGGCGTCGAAGAACCCTTCCACCACGATGAGCGGCCCCGGCTCCTGCTTCGCGCGGTCGAGGTTGAACAGCTCCTGAGATTTCCGGAATCCGGGCGGGAGCTTGTATTTGGGGGTGTCGGCCGGCGGTTCGCCGGGCCAACGGCCTGCAAAGGCCACAACTTTGCCTTCGGAATTGCCGATGGGGATGGCGATGCGACCGACCATGAGACCGCTCGGTGCGGGGAAATATCCGACACCGAACGTC
>CANGMH010000412.1 GCA_947454005.1 Verrucomicrobiota bacterium | reverse complement strand
GATGGGACGCGATCGTCGCCATCAACGTGCTCGAGCACATCGAGCACGACGAAGCGGAACTCAAGGCTTGGCACGGCCTGCTGGCCGACCGGCGCGGCCGGGTCTGCCTCTTCATCCCGGCCCGGCCGGAGATCTACGCGCCGATCGACAAGGATTTCGGCCACTTCCGCCGTTACACGAAACCGGAACTACGGCGCAAGCTCACCGCAGCGGGGTTCACCGTGGAACGTCTCAGCTACTTCAACTGCGTCGGCTACTTCGCCTGGTGGATGAACTTCTGCGTCCGCCGCAAGCGCACCTTCGAGACGCGGGAGGTCCGCTTCTTCGACCGCGTCATCTTCCCGGTCGTCCACGGGCTCGAATCGCGCCTCTGCCGGCCGCCGTTCGGACAGAGCCTGCTCGCGGTCGCTCGCGCCGGATAGGATGCCGATGAACCCTCCCGCGGCCGCCCGCCGATGCCCGACCGGCCGCGCGCTCGCCGGGTTCTTGGCGGTGCAGTTGCTGCTGGCGCTCCTCCTATTCCGGGACGCGCTCTGGGGCGGCTCGCTCTTGGCACCGCTGGACATCGCTCCGGCCCTGCTGTCGGAGTTCAAGCCGCTCGACCCGGAAATCGCGGTCCCGGACAACCACTACATCCTCGACCAGCTCGTCTACGATCTGCCGCTGCAGCGCACCATCCACGCGGCGGTGCGGCGCGGCGAGGTGCCGTGGTGGGACCCGTACACCTACGGCGGACGCCCGCTCCTGGCCGATGCGCACGTCAACGGGACCGATCCGGTCCGGTGGCTGTGCTACGCGGTCCTGCCCTTCGAGCCGGCCTACAACTGGACGCGCATCCTGCACTTCGTCGTCGCCGGCACCGGCATGTTCCTGCTCCTCCGCCGGCTCGGCATCGGGTCGCCGCTGCCGTTCTGGTTGGCGCTGGCGTGGGAGTTCGCCGGCTGCCAGGTGGTGAAGTTCGGCCATCCCTGGGTGCCGGCGTCGTTCGCTTGGTATCCGTGGCTCTGGCTCGCGTTCCATCACGCGTGGGAGAACGGCTCGCGGCGCGCGATCGCCGGGATCGCGCTGGCGGCGGCCGCGGTCTTCTTCGCCGGCAACCTGCAATCGCACACCTACCTCCCGCTCTTCGTCGGCGCACTGGTGGTCGGATACGGCGGCGTCCGACCGGCGGGATGGGCCAAGGCGCTCCGCTCGCTCGCTCCGGGCATCCTGATCGGCGCCTGTTTGGCGGCGCCGGTATTGTCGGCCGAGATCGAGTTCTTCCGCCAGAACGTCCGCCACACCGATGTCGGTGTGCCGACGAAACCGTGGCTCGGCGCGGTGTTGTCGTTGGCCGGGATGGGCCATCCTTGGGCGCTCGGCACGTTCCGGACGCTCGACGCGAGCAAGCTGGCCGGGCAGTTCGCCCTCGCCTTCCGCTTGTTCGCCGGCACGGCGGTGCTCGGCGGCGCGTTGCTGGCCACGCTCGGACGCGACCGCACGCTCCGCCTGCCCGCGCCGGTACGCGCCGGGTCGCTGATGGGCGCGGCCTACTTCGCGGTCCTCGCCACGCCGTTGGTGAACCTGCTCTATCCGCGCGCAGCGGGCCTCGCCGTCATCGGTCTCGTGGTGATGGGCGCGCACGGGCTCGACCGCCTGCGGGACGACCCGCGCGCTTGGCCACGGGCGGGGCGGCTCGTTTTGGCGTGGTTGCTGGGGATCACCTTGGCCACGCACGCGCTCGCCTACGTGGTCTGGCCGAAGGTCCAGGAACGCGTCGCCGCGATGCTCGCGAAACGGTCCACCGATTCCGCGCTCGGAGAGGCCCCGGCCCTGCGCGCGTCGCAGCTGGCGCGGTTCCCGGGCGAGATCTCGTTCGCTGATCCAGAAGCGCTCCTCGCCGCGGCCGGTTGGGCGATGCTGGCCGCGCTGCTGCTCCGTCCGGCGTTGCGGACGAAGCCGTTCCTCTGGCACGCGACGCTCGCCTTGAACCTCGCGCCGCTGCTGCTCTTCGCCGCCCGCTACATCCCGCGGCACGAGATGGCGCTCTGGCAAAGGATCCAGGCCGGGACCCCGGCGCAGCGACAGGTGGCCTCGGCGCTCGCGGCGAGCGGCGGACGCTTGTGGGAGCCGGAACCGAGGATGACGAAGACCCTGTTCCAAGGCGCGCTCGGCCATCTGCTCGGCGTCCGGACGCTCCGCGGATATTCCGCGCTCCATCCGAACGCGTTGGCGGAACTGCCCGATGCGGTCCGTGACCCGTTGCTCGCCCGTTGCGGCGACGCGGTCCATGCCGACGGCCGGTTCACCGCGGCCACCGGCGGCGGGCGTTTTCTGTGGGAAGACGGACGGGCGGCGCGACCGGTTTTCATCCAACTCGGGCTCGGTGCGTTCCGGTTGGAGTTCACCACACCCCAAGCCGGCACCTTGGTCTGGACCGACACGCAGTATCCCGGTTGGCGGGTGCGGGTCGACGGCAAGGAAGTCGAGCTTCGGCCAGAACCGCCGTGCTTCGGGACGATCACGGTCCCCCCGGGCAGCCGCCTCATCGAGTTCCGGTACCGACCGAACTACCTGACCTTCGGTCTCCTCGGGACGATCGGCGGCATCGGCGGCATCGCGTTCTGCGCCGCGAGGCCGCGCCGAAGATCCGCTTGAACGGACCCGAAATGTGACGGACCCGCGGACGGCGCCCCGCCCTTCCCGGGCGGGGCGCGCGGATCAGCGGAAGATCACTTCGCCGTCGGTCTTCGTCTTCTCACGGAAGGCGGCGAGCAGCTTCGCGGTCACCGGGCCGGGCTTGCCGTCGCCGATGACGCGTCCATCGACCTTCACCACGGGCACCATCTCCGCGGCGGTTCCGGTGAGGAACATCTCGTCGGCGATGTAGACGTCGTAGCGGGTGAGCTGCGGCTCGGCGGTCGGGATGCCCAGCTCGCGCGCGGCGTCGAGCACCGTGTTGCGGGTGATGCCGTAGAGCGCGCCGGCGCTGAGCGGCGGGGTGAAGAGCTTGCCCTTCTGCACGATGAACACGTTGTCGCCCGTGCACTCGGCCACGAAGCCGTCGCTGTTCAGCATGATGGCCTCCTCGACGCCGGCGTTGTTCGCCTCGATGCGTGCGAGGATGTTGTTGAGATAGTTCAGCGACTTGATCGCCGGGTTCACCGAGTTCACCAGGTTCCGCGTGGTCGGCACGGTCACGATGGTCAGGCCTTCCTGGTAGTACTTCTCGGGATAGAGCTGGATCGTGCTGGCGATGATGATGACCGACGCCTTCGGGCAGCGGCGCGGGTCGAGGCCAAGCGTGCCCTTGCCGCGGGTGACGAGCAGGCGGATGTAGCCGTCGCGGAGGCCGTTCTGCCGGCAGGTCTCGACGGTGGCATCGATCAGCTCCTGCTGCGTCATCGGGATCTCGAGCAGGAGCGCCTTGGCCGACCAGAAGAGCCGCTCGATGTGCTCGCGGAGCTTGAAGACGCGGTTGTGGTACATCCGTATGCCCTCGAAGACACCGTCTCCGTACAAGAGACCGTGGTCGAAGACGGAGATCTTGGCGTCCGCCTCGCTGTAGAATTGCCCGTCGATGTAGATCTTCATGTTCGAAGTCGCGGGAAGCTACGTGACCGGCTCGGAAGGCGGCAACGGTTTTGGCGGGCGACCGCGGTCGCGGCACCGCGCCGCCGGCGGCGGGACGGATGATCGAATGCGGCCCGCGGACCGGGCGTCTGCGCGGGGCCGGGCCATGCGCCGCAG
>CANGMH010000411.1 GCA_947454005.1 Verrucomicrobiota bacterium | reverse complement strand
GACGCTGTTCCTGTTCGACGAGCCGACCACCGGGCTGCACTTCGACGACGTGCGGGTCTTGCTCGCGGTCTTCCAGCGGCTCGTCGACGCCGGGCACACGGTGCTCGTGATCGAGCACAACCTCGACGTCATCCGCTCCGCCGACTGGCTGATCGACCTCGGCCCCGACGCCGGGGACCGGGGCGGCCGCCTCGTGGCCGCCGGAACGCCGGAGGACGTCGCCCTCTGCGACGCGAGCCACACCGGCCGCTTCCTCCGCGACCTGCTTTGAGGGACCCCGCAGCAGCAGCCGGGCGCACGTCGCCATCCTGCCCATCCCGCAGCGGAAGGGCATGCCTCCGGAGCGCCGTCGACGGCTCGTTGACTCCGGGGATCCTCGGGATCCGCCGGAGCACCGACCGATGATGGATGAACTCGCTGCTTGAACCCTTCCGCCCCTTCCGGCGAAATCGTCCGACTCTGATCAGCGAATGAACCTTGGCGATATTTTGACGACGCGGCAGATCGTGCCCGAGCTCTCGGCCACCAACCGTTGGGAGGCCATCGACGAGCTCATCGGCGCGTTGGTCGCCGCCGGCAAGATCACGCCGGAGAACCGCGAGGCGGTCACCGCCGTGGTGAAGAAGCGCGAGCAATCGATGAGCACGGGCATCGGCTTCGGCATCGGCATCCCGCACGCGAGCACCGACCTGATCACCGAGGTCGTCGCCGCCTTCGGCCGCAGCAAGCGCGGGGTCGATTTCGATGCGCTGGACAACCAACCGGTCCATCTCGTGACCTTGTTCCTCGTGCCGCAGGGACAGTTCCAGAAGCACCTGCACACCCTCGCCGGGATCGCCAAGGTCCTCCGCCGCGAAGATTTCCTGAAGGCCCTCGAGACCGCGCCCGACGCCGCGGCGATGATGGCCATCGTCGAGCAGTTCTCGGCGCTGCGCTGAGGGCCCCGGCGGCGGACGACCGGTCCGCTGCCCGCCGCATCCGTCGCCGTCGCCGACCCGACGGTCCTCCCCCTTCTCTTTCCCCGCCGTGCTCCTCCTCATCCTAGGATCCCGCCTCCGCGCCGCCCTCACCGCCGTCCTGCCGGACGCGGATGTCACCGACGTCCTGGTGCGTCCGGCGGCCGACACCAAGTTCGGCGATTACCAGAGCAACGCGCTCATGGCCGCCGCCAAGGCGCGCAAGCTGAACCCGCGCCAGCTCGCGACCGATGTGGTCGCCAAGCTCGACGTCGCCGACCTCTGCGAACCGGTCGAGATCGCCGGCCCGGGGTTCCTGAACTTCCGCCTCAAGCCCGGGGCGTTGGCCGACGTGCTGGCCACGGCGGCGCGCGGAGAACATCTTTTCTTCGCCAGGGCCACGGCGGAGACGGCTCGCACGGTCGTCATCGACTTCTCGTCGCCGAACGTCGCGAAGCCGATGCACGTCGGGCACATCCGGTCGACCATCCTCGGTGATTCGCTCGCCCGCACGCTGCGCCTGCTCGGCCACCGTGTCATCACCGACAACCATATCGGCGATTGGGGCACCCAGTTCGGCATGCTGCTCGTCGGGTGGAAGACGCTGATGGACCGCGCCGCGCTGGAACGCGATCCGATCGGCGAGCTCGAGCGCATCTACAAGGCGGTGAACACCGCCTGCAAGGAGACGCCCGACACGCTCGGCGCCGCGCGCGCGGAGCTGGTGAAGCTGCAGTCCGGCGACCCGGAGAACCTCGCGATCTGGCACGAGATGATCCGTCTCTCGCAGGTGCAGTTCGACGCCGTCTACGGCCGGCTCGGGGTCAGGTTCGACCACACCCTCGGCGAGAGCTTCTACAACCCTTGGCTCAAGGCCCTGGTCGACGACCTGGTCGCCAAGGGGATCGCCCGCGCGAGCGAGGGCGCCGTCGCGGTCTTCTCCGACGGCACGTTGCCGCCGAAGTCCGATCCGTTGCGCGTGCAGAACCGCGAAGGCGAGTGGGCGGACGACCCCTTGCTCGTGCAGAAGAGCGACGGCGCGTCGAACTACGCCACGACCGATCTCGCGACCCTCGACCACCGGATCAAGCAGTGGCACGCGGACGAGATCGTCTACGTGGTCGGCGGCCCGCAGCAACCGCACTTCAACAAGCTGTTCCACGTCTTCCACCGCTGGCAGCCCGAGGCATCGGCCCGGGTGAAGCTGCTGCACGCGTGGTTCGGCTCGATCCTCGGCGAGGACGGCAAGCCCTTCAAGACGCGCAGCGGCGACACCGTGAAGCTCGCCGACCTGCTCGACGAGGCCGAGGAGCGCGCCCTCAAGGTCGTGGCCGAGAAGCGTCCCGACCTCGACCCGGCCGCGCAGCGCGAGATCGCCCGCAAGGTCGGGCTCGGCGCGGTGAAATACCAGGACCTGCTGTCCAACCGGCAGAGCGACTACGTCTTCTCCTGGGACAAGATGCTCGCGCTGGCCGGCAACACGGCCGTCTACGTCCAGTACCAGTTCACCCGCGCGAACAAGGTCGTGCGGGACGGCGCCGCGACCGCCGGGTCCGGGCCCGGGCCCTCGGCCATCCGGTTGACCGAGCCCGCCGAATCCGCGCTGGCGAAGCATCTGCTCAACTTCGGTCTCACGCTCGAGGCCGCGGCGGACGACTGCCGGCCGAACTTCCTGGTCAACTATCTCTACGAGCTCGCGACGTTGTTCTCGCGTTTCTACGACCACTGCCCGGTGCTGAAGGCCGAGGAACCGGCTCGCGCCTCGCGCCTCGTCCTCTGCGACCTCACCGCGCGCGTGCTGCGCCAAGGCCTGGATTGCCTCGGGATCGAGGCGCCCGAGGTGATGTGAGGCGCGTGGTGGTCTCAGATCTCAGGTCTCAGGTCTCAAGTCGATCCGGCCCGATCGGGTCGGCGGCGCTGTAGTGCCCGGCTTTTGCCGACGCCTTCGATGCCGATCGGTTGAACACCTTGCCGCCCGCCTTGTCTGTCGGCATACACGCGCTCGCACAATGAACTCCGTCACCGCCCTCAACACCGCCGTGCAGGAAGCCGGCGCCTTCCTGCCTCCGCTGTTCACCGAGATCAACCGCTGCGTCGTCGGCCAGAAGCACCTCGTCGAACGCCTCGTGATCGGCCTGCTCGCCAACGGCCATGTGCTGCTCGAAGGCGTCCCGGGCCTCGCGAAGACGCTCTCCGTGAAGACGCTCGCGACCGCGCTCCACGTGAAGTTCAGCCGCATCCAGTTCACGCCCGACATGTTGCCGGCAGACGTCGTGGGCACCCAGATCTTCAACCCGCAGGCCGGCACCTTCGCCGTGCGACGCGGACCGGTGTTCGCCAACCTCGTGCTCGCCGACGAGATCAACCGGGCCCCGGCGAAGGTGCAATCCGCGCTGCTCGAATCGATGCAGGAGCGCCAGGTCACCATCGGCGACCAGACCTTCAAGCTGCCCGACCCGTTCCTCGTCCTGGCGACGCAGAACCCCATCGAGCAGGAAGGCACCTACGTGCTGCCCGAGGCGCAGGTCGACCGCTTCATGCTGAAGCTCAAGATCGGCTACCCGTCGCGCGACGAGGAGCGGCAAATCCTCGATCTGATGGGACGCACCAGCGGTCAGCCCACCGTGTCGCCCGTCGTCTCCCCCGAGCAGATCCTCCGGGCGCGGGAGGTCATCAACGACCTCTACATCGACGACAAGGTGAAGGACTACATCGTCGACGTCGTGTGCGCGACGCGCGACCCGGAGCACTACAAGATCAAGGTCAAGGAGTACAT
>CANGMH010000410.1 GCA_947454005.1 Verrucomicrobiota bacterium | reverse complement strand
CGAACGTCGTATCGCGCTTCCGCGTCCAGTGGCCGGATGGATCGAGCACGCCGTTCGGCTTGAACGAGGCGCGTCCGGATGACGGCGCGGTCCTGTACTCCGCGGCGGTGGGCGCCTCCACCCGCACCACGGGCGGCACGGAGATCATCCTGGAGGACGCGCACGCCGGGCGCTGGTTGCCGTTGGCCGTCGGGCAGACGGTCCGCGGACGTGTCCGCTTGGTGCGCGACGCGGGCGATTCGCCGCTCAACTCCGACACGTTGGTCCTCTCGCTCGGACCGAAGCTCGCCGCTCGCGCGCCCCGGCTCGCGGCCGGCGCCGAGGTGCGGATCGTGACCGAGACCTTCCCGGATCTGACCGGCGTCACCACCGCGGTCGGCGGCGGACCGACCTTGGTCCGCGACGGCAAGGCGATGACCTGGTCGGGCCTGTTGATGCGGCATCCGCGCACCGCGGTGGGCTGGGACAAGGGCCACCTCTATCTCGTCGAGGTGGACGGCCGTCAGAGCGATCTCTCCGTCGGCATGACGTTTCCCGAGCTCGCCGCCTACATGGCGAAGCTCGGATGCGAGCAGGCGATGAACCTCGACGGCGGGGGCTCGGCGACGATGTGGGTCTTCGGGCAGGTGATGAACAGCCCGTCGGAAGGGCGCGAACGGCCGGGCGCCAACGCGCTCGTGGTGCTCCGCCAGAAACGTCCGCAGGAACAGGTTCGCCGCCGACCGTGAGCCCGGATCCTTCTTCCAGAGGTCCCGTGCTGCTGGCCTTGATGGTCGCCGCGGTCGCTTCGGCGTTCGCGATCCAGCCGGTGCCGGTCGGGGCCGCGAATGGACTGGCATCGGGTCCGGCGGTCCACACCGTCCGCATCGCGCTCGGCCCGGATGGAGCGGCCGCGCTGCGCAGCGACCCGCGGGGATATGTCCGCGCCGATGTGGCGGCGGACGGCGAGGTGTTCCGCGGCGCGCGCATCCATCTGAAGGGTTCGACCGGCAGCTTCCGGAAGCTGGACGAGAAACCATCGCTCACCATCGATCTCGGAGCGGTCGGCGGCGGTCGCGCGTTCCGCGGCGTCTCCAAGTTCCACTTGGACAACTCGGTCGAGGACCCGAGCTATCTTTGCGAGCTCATCGGTGGCGAGATCTTCCGGTCCGTCGGCATCCCGGCGCCTCAGGTCTCGCACGCGCGCGTCGCGCTCGACGACCGCGACCTCGGGCTCTACGTGCTCAAAGAAGGGTTCACGCCCGATTTCCTCCAGCGGAGCTTCCCGGGTGTCGACAGCGCGTTGCTCGAACCCGGCCCGGGCCAGGACATCGACGGCCGCATGCAGGTGAAGTCGGGCAAGTCGGCGGCGCGGATCCAAGCGCGACGGCGCGCATTGGCGACGGCCGCTTCGGAGACGGAGCCGTCGGTCCGCTGGCGACGGCTCGAAGAGACCTTGGACGTCGACCGGTTCATCACGTCGATGGCGGTCGAGGTGCTGATCGGGCATCGCGACGGCTACGCGCTCGCGAGGAACAATTTCCGGCTGCACATCGACGTCGCGAGCGGCAAGGCCGTCTTCTTGCCGCAAGGGATGGACCAGTTGTTCGCGCCGGCCGATCTGCCGCTCGCGCCGCAGATGTCCGGGTCTGTCGCTCGCGCCGTGATGGATTCGTCCGAAGGTCGTCGCCGCTACGAGGCGCGGATCCGTGAGCTTGGGCCGCAGGTGCTCGATGTCGATGCTTTGACGCAACGGATCGATGCGACGGTCGCCGCGCTGCGCCCATCGGCGACGCGTGCGGAGATGGAGGGGATCACAGTCGCCGCGGCCGGATTGGTCGAGCGGATCGGACAACGCGCCAAGGAGGTCCGTCGGCTGTCGGACCGCGATCGGACCGCGGCCGTGGAGTTCGTCGATGGCGTCGCATCTCTCGTGGGATGGGAGGCGGATTTCGCACCTGAAGGCGGTCGTCTCGACCGGGCCGCTGCGCCCGATGCGACGCCGTCGCTGCACATCGTCGCCGGTCCGGTGACGTCCGCCGCATGGCGCGCGACCGTGAGGCTGCCGGCAGGGCGCTATCGTCTGGAGGGCCGGGCCCGCACGGCCGGTGTGACCGCGTTGCCGTTCGGATCCCACCACGGCGCCGTTTTGCGCATCGGCGGCGACGGTCCGAGGTCTTCCGCGTTGCTGGACGGCTCACCTTGGAGCGCGCTCGCGGCGGAGTTCGAGGTCGGTCCCGGCGGAGGCGATGTCCTGCTGTTGTGCGAGCTCCGCGCCAGCCGTGGCGAAGCGTGGTTCGATGCCGGGTCGCTGCGTCTCCGGCGCCTCGGGTGAGGCATCTTCCGGTCAGAAGGTCGCGATGGGATTGATCGGCGAACCGGTGCCGCCGGGCACGGCCAGCGGCGCGACGACGAGCAAGAAATCTTGGCGCTTCTGTTCCTCGGCGGCGGCGCCCAAGGCCTCTAGGTCGCAGTTGTCGAGGATCCACGTGCCCATGGCGACCAGGCACAGCTGATGGACCGGCATCGGCACGCCGTCGACGCCGGACGGCAGGACATCGCTCGCCGCATCGCTCCCGAGAACGGCCACGTCGCGTTGCTTGAGCCAGCGGGCGCACGATGCGTGCAGGCCCGCGAATCTCCCGTCCCACGCGCCGACCGCCGCACGGCGTGCCCAGCGACCGGTGCGGACCAGGACGACGTCGCCGGCGCCGATCCGGGTCCCGGTCTTCTTTTCCCACGCGTCGAGGTCCTCGGGATGGATCGCCGTGCCGGGCTCCAGGTACGGCACGCCGCGGAGCCTCGGGATGTCGACCAGCACGCCGCGGGTGAAGATGCCTTGCTTGAGGTTCTGGATCCCCAGTTTCGCCGCGCCGGCGGAGGTGACCTCGGTCTGCGAGAAACCGTTGTACATCCGGCCCGCGTGGAACATGTGGCACAGGCTGTCGATGTGCGTGTGCGCGAGGCCGTGGTACGAGACCTTGTAGGTGTCGGCCACGGAGAAGCCGGGGTTGTTCGTCCCGGCCCGGTCCACCACGTGGAAGAACGGCGAACCGTTGTCCACCGCCTTCTCCTTCTCGACGTCGCGGGCGAGGGAGACCGACACCCCGGAACGGACCAACCCCATCGCCGCCCTGCGTTTGGCCGGCGTCACGAGGTTGAGCGCGCCGAGCTGGTCGTCGGCTCCCCAGCGGCCCCAGTTCGAGAGATCGACCAAGGCCTTCTCGAAGTCCTGGCGGCCCCAATCCGGGATGGTCCGCGCCGCGTCCTGAGCGGACGCGGCGGTCGTCCCGCATGCGAGCATCCATGCCAGGCCGATTGCGTTCACGGCCCGCCCCGAGCGGAGGAAGCGCGCGATCACGCGTGCCAGCCCCGGCGGTAGTCGCGGCGCAGGAACTGGGTCGCCTCGCGGCCGCCGCTGGTGAAGCGGAACTTCGGCCCGTCCCAGACCAGCGGCACGCCGGCGCGGATGGCCACGTTGCCAAGCAGGACCGTCTCGGTGAGCAGCGACGAGTACTCGAAGTTGGAGAAGGCCTTGGGACCGCCGCGGATCGCCGCGACCCATTCGTCCTTCATGCCCTGGTCGCCCTTGCCGTTGCGGGCGAGGACCGGCGTCGGGTTGGGCATCTCGGCGAAACGGTCGCCGGGGAGCAGCTTCCAGCTCGCGCCATAATCCGACGGCGAATACATCACGCCTTTGTCGCCGACCATCAACGAGCCGCTGTCCGACGGCTTCTCGCCGTGGAAGAGGTCCATCGGCGGGAGGTTCTTCT
>CANGMH010000409.1 GCA_947454005.1 Verrucomicrobiota bacterium | reverse complement strand
CGTCGCGAGCGGGCTCCGACCGGCGCGCCCCCGGAGAGCCCGGCGACCTCGCCGGTGATCGGGCTCAGCGCCGCGATGCGCCACGACGGGCGACCGGCCTCGGTGGGCGAGACAAGATTGGTCCGCCACACCACGACGTTCGAGACCTCGACGCTTCCGCCGCTCCAACGCGCGACGACATCAAGGGCCCCGCCGAGCTCCGCCGTCGTGAGGAACGTCTTCAGCATGCTCGCCGGGACGGGGTCGGAGGCGGAGCGATGGAAGAGGTCGAGGCCGTTGGTGAGGCGCCAATAGCCGTTGGTCCAACGGGCGGTCTCCGCGGAGATCTCCCAGCGCGCCTCGGGCGGCAGATACATCGAGAGGCGCGGTTGACGCATCTCGGCGGTGGCCAGGTTGAAGGCGCCGAGACTCCAGGCGCGACGATCGGTCTGGTTCTGGAAATTGACCTGTGTCCGCCACTGCCGGCTCTCCGTGTCGGCGACGGTATCGGTCCAGCTCGCGCGGAGGCGGTCCTCGCGCTCCTTGGCATCGGGCAGCAGCGTCTCGTTGATCCACCACGACCCGAGCGAGAGCAAGAGGCCGAGGACGAAATAGGGCACGCAGATCCGCCAGAGCCCCACGCCCGCGGCGCGCATCGCGGTGAGTTCGTTGTGCCGGGCGTGATGGGTCAGCGCATAGAGCAGCGCGAGCAGCTCGCCGACCGGCAGGATGGTCCCGAGCAGGTCCGGCAACCGGATCCAATAGAGCTGGGCGATGCCGACCGCGGTGGCGTGCTCGCGCTGGAGGTTCGCCAGCTCGGAGAAGAGGTCGAACGCCACCCAGAACACGAGGAACCCGCCCATGCACACGCCGAGTGGCAGGAGCAGTTCGCGCAGGAGGTAGCGGTCGAGCAGACGCACGCGCGGACGATGGCCCAAACCGCCGACAGGTGACGAGCGGGGATTGGATGCCTCGCCGGGATGGCGGATCGGGCCGAGAACCGTTCAGAAATCCTCAGCGATCCGTCACCGCGGTGCCCTCGATCGGTCTCTCCTCGACCCGCACGGCGGATGGGCGGCGATGGCCGCAAAGCGACGGAACCGCCCGCTACCGCTCAGAGCAGGCGTCGCGCACGATAATAGCGCCGCGCCCCGACCGTGTCGGCGGACTCTTGCGCCTCGATGGCCTTGTCGACGTAACGGACGAGGGAGAACGTGCTCCACACGGTCAGGTCGTCGCTCGATTGGAACTCGTAGACCCGTCCAGGCTCGCCCTCGAGGTGGAATCCGAAGGACTTGTCGGCGCGGAAGCCGGTACCGGAAAGCTTGTCATCGAAACTCACGCGGGCGACCGCGCTGACGACGGATCCCGCCCGGTTGAGGACCTCCACCGTGTAATCGCCGCCCGCGCTGCGCTGCGCCGCCGGAACAAGGAGGACCGACGCGTCGGCACCCGTGACCTGGACGCCGTCACGGAACCAGCGATAACCGGTCGCCCCGGTCGCCTGGACGGACAGCCGCACATCCTCGCCCAACGAAGGCGAGACCCAGGCCGGGGCCGCGAGGATCTGGGGAACCCCCGGGACACCGGCACCCGGCGTGCGGAAGGTGGCGATGGTCGGACCGACACCGGTCGCACCCGGCTTGATCGTCGCGGTGATGAGTTCCCCCGGCACGATGGCATTGCTATCCGCGAAGGCCACCGCGCCGCCCAAAGGTTCGTCGGTCAGGCCGACCCGGTTGCCCTGCCGGTCGAACTTAAGAACGACCAAGCTTTCGGTCCCACCGCGGGCGATCGATCCGAGGACCGAGACATCGCCCTGCGCTCCGACGCTCACGGCCACAGCGCGGACGGCGTCGTCCCCTGGACCTCCATGCCGGTTGGCCCACGACAGCTGGCCGGCGGCATCGAATCCCACGACGAAGAAGTAGGCTCCGGTCGGTTCCGCAGCGCCGCCCTGGCCCGCCACGACGAAGCTGCCGTCGGGTTGGATCGCCAATGCGGAGGCGAAATCCTGCGAGTCGCGAGCACCGCCGAAGCGGCTTTCGGCGATCTTCCCGCCCTTCGCATCCAGTTTCACGACGAGCAGATCAAAATCCTCCCGCAACCCGGCAGCGGCGCCCGCGATGAACAGGTTGCCGGAGGGGTCGACCTTGATGGCGGATGGCCCGGCACCGTCGAAACCCGACCCGCCCTCCTCGCCAAGGCCGAAGACGGCGACCTGCGCGCCGGCGGAAGAATACTTGACGATGGGGTGGCTTTCGGGGCGGCCGCCCTCGCCATCGCTAAAGCCGGTGACGTAGACAGAACCGTCCGGCCCGACGGCGATCGCGGTCGCGACGTCGTTGTGGCCGGCGTCATACCGGGCGGTCCACAACTCCTTGCCTTGGGGGCTGTACTTCACCGTCGCGTAATCGTTGTCCTTGGCCCCGCGCGAGCTTCCGGTGACGTAGATGTTGCCCTCGGCATCTTGGGCGATGGCCTTCGGCTCGTCATGCGAGCTCGCGGGACCGTTGTAGGCGATGGTCCAGAGCACGGAACCGGTCGGGCCGCGCTTGGTCGTGACGAAATCCGTCGCGCGCCCGAGCACATGCCCGACGCCGGTGACGACGACGTTGCCGGCCGCATCCACCGCCACGGCGATCGGTTGGTCGAGGCCGTTCCCGGAGGCGGGGAAATTCGCCAACGGCAAGGAAGCGGCACCGCTCGCGAGCGGCAGCAGCACGAGCATGGGGAGGAACAGCGTGGTCTTCATGGCAAGTATCGGAGGAGTTGGGGCGGCGGCCGGGTTCATCATGGATGGGGAGCCCTCAGGGCCGCCACCAGATAGAAAGTGCCTGCGACCGAGACGCAGGCCGAAGCGGTGCGGAGCAGCGGCAAGACGAAGCGGCCCTTCGCCGGGTCGGCCCGGCCCCATCCCCGGAGGAGGACCAGCAGGCCGAACAGCGGGAGCGCGACGAGTTGATGGCCGGACTCGACACCGAGCGCGAAGCCGGAGACGGCCACGGCAACGGATGTGCCCGGGCCTGCTTGCAAAGCGTCCAGCAGTCCGCCGGCGAAGCCGAGCCCGTGGAACAGCCCGAACCCGGCCGCGACCCAAAGCTGGGCGCGCCCCGATACAGGACCGGTCCGGACGACGGTGAGCAATGCCGCGACCACGATGCTCGCGGCGATCATCGGTTCGACGACGGCCGAAGGGACATGGGCCCAACCCTTCACCGCGAGGACGATGGTGAGCGTGTGCGCCGCGGTGAACACCGTCACCACCTGGGCCAATTCCCAGGCGCGCCGCGCCGCCAGCACCAAGGCGCACATGAACAGCAGATGGTCATAGCCGCCGAGGATATGATGCCACCCGTGCTTGAAATAGCTGACAAAGACTCCTGGGGACGGGACGTCAGAAGGCCCGCCCGGCGACGGCGAATCGGCGACGACCAACGGTTCGCGCACGGTGAGCAACGGGCTGCCCGGGACCTGCCGTCCGTCGCGGGAGATCCGGACCACATAGCTCGCCTCCCACGGATTGCCCGGCGCGAAATCGAACTCGCGGAGCACATCCTGCCGAAGGACCAAAGTCCCTGCGCCGACGCCTTCGAACGCGAAGCGATAGATCGCCGGCAAGGCGGCTCCCGTCCTTTCCTCGGCGGAGACCAGAGCGCCCGGAAGGCGCACGCCTCCCTGCGACAGGTGGAGATGTCGGAGCAGGTATCGGCCATGGTGCGCGAGCGCATCCGTCTCGGCAGCCGGAGCATGGGCGAAGCTGACGAGCATCTCCT
>CANGMH010000408.1 GCA_947454005.1 Verrucomicrobiota bacterium | reverse complement strand
CCGGTGCAACGGTGCCCGCGCCGGTAAATGGATCTGAACCGATGGTCGAACCGTATTGCAGGGTACGATCGCCGCTGTCGCCACCAAAGCTGGTCATGGTGCCGGCCGTGGTATCGATCTTGATGTTTGACGAGCCAAAGAATCCACTGCTGGAGGCACGAACCCGCACTTGGCGAGCGCCACCCAGGATGGAGCTCTCGCCGGTGATGTAGTTGTGGTTGGCTGTGCCGTTGGCGTTGCTTAGGAGAAAGCTGCTACCACCGGTGAAGGAATCGATCGCGATAAACGATTGGGCGCGGGTCAAGGTCGGCGCGGCAACGGCGGCGAGGAGGATGATTGGGAGTTTCATGGCTTGGATTAGATTTGTTGTCGAGAGGGCTGACCCATTTCCGGCGGATGCGGGGCGAATCTCCTCCCATCTGGGTTTCATCCGCAGGTTTCCATAATCCAAGAACCGGATTTCGCGGAAGGTAACGCCATTTCTTCGGGCGCATGCCGTCGTGATCCAATCGGTGGAGCAACGGGGCGCGTCACGCCGCCGAGCGGTGGCCAGCATCCCGACCCTCTACCAAGGCCCCGGCATCGATGTGGACAAGGTCACGCCGACCTCACGGGCCGTTTGCGGTTCGTCGACACCGACGGTTACTAGCCGATACGGAAACGGGGTGGGTTGAACAGCGAAGGCGCGAAGAAGCGAAGATGATCGAATCGCCACTAGAGAAGGTCGTAGTCCCGCATCAGATCGAGTCGCAGGCCGCGATCGCCGCCGTGAAGTTGCTGCCCCCACCCGACCTCCTGATTCACTTCAGCTCCGTGCTCCTGAAGCACGGGCTCCGCCGGGTCCTCGACATCCCCAAGATTCAGCGTTCCCTTCTTCGCGCCTTCGCGTCTTCGCTGTTCCATCCCGTCACGCTCATCATTCCCGGACACTCGGACCGATCCTGCGAGGGCTCTCGCGGCGCGGTTTCCTCCGCATCGGCGCGCTCGGCATCGGCGGCGCGGATGCGGCGTACTTCAGGCTGAGCGTCCAGCCGACCTCGCCGCCGGCGCCGGCCTGCTCGGCTTCGCCTTCTGGCTCAAACGGAAGGGGTGACGCGTGAGGCTTTCCGTGACCGGCGTGAGGCATCGGGCGTTCGGCGTTCCCCGGTCCCTGCTCCGAGCGCAAACGGAGCAGGAACGGTCCTCAGCCCTGCTTTCCAGCGAGGATCTTCTCCCGCGCGGCCAGGTAGAGCAGCGCGCAGAGGACCGCGAACGGCAACAGCGAGAGGAGGTCGGATCCGGGCCCGGCGAAGAACGGGTTCGCCCGCTCCGCCCACACGGTGAGCGCGTGGTCGGTCTTGCTCAGGGCCGCGGCCATGAAGGCGATCACGATGCCGGCGATGGCACCGCCGGCGATGTAGCCCGAAGCCATGAGCACGCCAGGGGATTTGTCGCCTTCCGCGGCGATCTCCTCCTCGGTCAGGCCGCGTCCGACATGACCGCCGCGCGCCCGGCGGTCCACCAGCCAGCGGAGCATCCCGCCGACGAAGATCGGCAGCGACGTCGAGATGGGCAGATACACGCCCACCGCGAAGGCCAGCGATCCGATGCCGCACATCTCCAGCGTCACCGCGATCATCACGCCGAAGAGGACGAGCCCCCACGGCAGCTTGCGGTCGAGGATGCCTTTGATGATGTAGCTCACGAGCGTCGCCTTGGGCGCGTCGTACTTGGCCACCTTCGTGCCGTCCGGCAGCTCCTTCACGGTGCCGTTGATGCCGGGATCGACGTACCAGACGGCCTTGCCCGTGGCGTCGACGAGGAACTTCTTGGCCGCGCCGCCCTGCGGATCGGGCTGGTGCCAGACGAAGTAGTCCTGCGAGTCGTCCGTCGCCTGCGGCCCGGTCACCCGCTCTTTCGCCAGGCCGGCGAGCTGGCCGGCCGGCACGCGCACCGTGATGTCGGTCTGCGCGGCATCGACGTACACGGTGCCGTTCTGGTTCAGCTTGAGCAGCGTCGGTCCGAGCACCAGCGCGGAGGCGAAGGCCCCGACCAGGATGGCGATCTGCTGGTACCGGGGCGTCCCCCCGACGAGGAACCCGGTCTTCAGGTCCTGCGACGTCGTGCCGCCGTTCGAGCAGGCGATGCACACGATCGCGCCGACCGAGAGCGCGGTGACGTAGTAGACGCTGCCCGTCCAGCCGACCGCGAGGAAGGTGAGGCAGGTCAGCAACAGCGTGGCGATGGTCATCCCGGAGATCGGGTTCGACGAGGAGCCGATCTCGCCGGTGAGACGCGACGAGACCGTGACGAAGAGGAAGCCGAGCAACACGATCAGCGCGGCGCCGACCAGGTTCATCTTCAGCGGCGCGGCCAGGGTGATCGCCGTGACCAGCAGCACGACGCCGATGAGCACGAACTTCATCGGCAGGTCGCGCTCGGTGCGCGGCACCGAGGCGGACGTCATCTGTCGGATCCGCTCCGCCGTCCCGGTCGGCGGGGCCGGTCGGTCATGTCCGATCCCGGTGATGTCGGAAAGGCCGGCCTTGAGCCCGTGCCAGATGGTCGGGAGGGCGCGCGCGAGGCTGATGAGCCCGCCGGCCGCGACGGCGCCGGCACCTATGTAGAGCACGTAGGCCGACCGGACCTGGTTGGGTCCCATCTCGCGGATGAGCGTGGTCGCCGGTGCGAGCGGCTCGTTGAGCTGGTCGCCGAAGAACTTGATCATCGGGATGAGCAGCAGGTAGCTCAACACGCCGCCGGCCGCCATCACTCCGCCGATGCGCGGGCCGATGATGTAGCCGACGCCGAGCATCTCCGGCGAGATCTCGCACGAGATGGAACCGGCCTTCAGCGGCGCCCCGAAGACCTTCTCCGGGACCTCTTTCCAGAGCTTCCCGGCCACCTGCACGGTCTTGTAGAGCAATCCGAGGCCGAATCCCGCGAAGATCGTCTTCGCGTTGATGCCGGCGATGCTCTTCGCGTCGTGGTAGAACGGATCGGCCGCCGCGCGGGATTCCGCGTTGGCACCGGCCTTGAGCACCTCGGCGCAGGCGGTGCCCTCGGGATACTTCAGCTCGCCGTGCTGCTGCACGATCAGCGCGCGCCGGAGCGGGATCATCATGAGGATGCCCAGCAAGCCGCCCAGCACCGCCACCAGCAGCACGCGGGAGATCTCCAGGTCGAAGCCGAGGATCAGGATCGCCGGCATCGTCACGCCCACGCCGAACGCGATGGATTCGCCCGCGGACCCGGCGGTCTGCGCCAAGTTGTGCTCGAGGATGGTGGCATCGCGTCCGCCGAGCTTCGCCCACAACCGGAACAAGGTGATGGAGATCACCGCGACCGGGATGCTCGCGCTCACGGTGAGTCCGACCTTCAGCGTCAGATAGAGCGACGACATGCCGAAGATCATCCCGAGCAACGTGCCGACCACGATGGATCGGACGCTCAGCTCCCGGAGGTGCGACGCGGCGGGGATGTACGGTCGGAACGCGGGCTTGGTCTGCGCTGGCATGGCGACGCGAGGCTGGACCCAAAGATCGGGCGATGCAACGCGCCGGATCGCTCGGGCTCGGGACTTGAGCAGCCCTCGGGATCCACCCAGATTCCGACCGCGTCCGATGACTCCATCTTCCTCGTCCACCTCCCCTGCCCCGCCGCAACCGCGATGGCGCGTCCTCATCCTTCCCGGAGGGACCGAGATCGGCCTGGAGCTCCGCCAGGCGCTGGGGTGGAACAAGGACGTGGAGCTCTTCTCCGGCGGTGCGGCGGTCTCCAACCACGCGCCCT
>CANGMH010000407.1 GCA_947454005.1 Verrucomicrobiota bacterium | reverse complement strand
GGCCGATTCGAGGATCCCGGCGCAGAACATCCGTCCCGTGTCGAAGCGGAACGTGGTGCGGGCGCGGTCGGCTGGCGACATCGGCGCGAGGATGCGGCCGGCGCGACCCGGGTGTCCAACCGTCTGCGCGTCGTCCGGTTCCCGGGCTCCGGCGTACGGATGCGCATCTCCTCTTCGGACGGGATGCGGACGTCGGACCGCCCGCGGGTAAAACCCGCTTGCCCGCCCCCGACCGGTCCGCCGTAATGGGTGGCGTCCAAAGCACTCCGCATCCTGAAACCGCATCCTATGGGCCGCATCTACAACAACATCGTCGAGACCGTGGGCCGCACCCCGCTGGTCAAACTCAACCGCGTCACCGCCGGCCTGGAAGCCACGGTGTTGCTCAAGTGCGAGTTCTTCAACCCGCTCGGCAGCGTGAAGGACCGCATCGGCATGGCGATGATCGAGGACGCGGAGCGCCGCGGCGTCCTCAAGCCGGGCACGACCATCATCGAGCCGACCTCCGGCAACACGGGCATCGCGCTCGCGTTCGTCGCCGCGGCCAAGGGCTACAAGATCATCCTCACGATGCCCGAGACGATGTCGCTCGAGCGCCGGACCCTGCTCGCGCTGCTCGGCGCGAAGCTCGTGCTCACGCCCGGCACCGAAGGCATGAAGGGAGCCATCGCCCGCGCCGAACAGCTCGCCAAGGAGACGCCCGGCGCCTGGATCCCGCAGCAGTTCGAGAACGGTGCGAACCCCGCCATCCATTCGGCCACGACCGGGCCCGAGATCTGGGAGGACACCGACGGCGCGGTCGACATCCTCGTCGCCGCGGTCGGCACCGGCGGCACGATCTCCGGTGTCTATGAGTTCATCCATCCCAAGAAGGCGAGTTTCACGGCCATCGCCGTCGAGCCGAAGGATTCTCCGGTCATCACCCAGACCTTGAAGGGCGAGCCCGTGAAACCCGGTCCGCACAAGATCCAGGGCACCGGCGCGGGGTTCGTGCCGAAGAACCTCCACCTCAAGGACGCCGCGGGGAACCCGCAGATCGTCGAGGCCGTCCAGGTCGCGAACGACGACGCCTTCGCGATGGCCCGCCGCCTCGCCAAGGAGGAGGGCCTGCTCGTGGGCATCTCGACCGGCGCGAACGTCGTCGCCGCGATCGAGGTCGCCAAACGCCCCGAGAACAAGGGCAAGACCATCGTCACCATCGCGTGCTCGACCGGCGAACGGTATCTCTCGACCGCGCTCGCGGCCGAGGCCCGCGCCGAGGTCGGCGGCTGAACCCGCGTCCCCGGAAAGGCCGGGACGGGAACGGTCCCGGCTTTGTGGCCGGTGCCCGGCGCGCGGAGAAGACTCCGCGCGCTTCCTTCCTTGGCACTCCGGTGTCGCCGTCTACATTGCGCCCGACATGACTTCAGTCCAGACCGTCACGCTCAACCGCGACACCGAAGCGGTGCAGATCCCCGCGGGCCACGTGGTCACGCTCCCCGCCGGCTCCGACGTGGACATCACGCAGACCCTCGGCGGCACCTATACCGTCCATGCGAACGGCGGCCTGTACCGCATCGGTTCCAAGGACGCGGACGCCCTCGGGCTCAAGCCCGACGAACAGGTCGGTCGCGCGTTCGCGGCGGACGAACTGGTGAACGAGCAGATGGTCTGGGAGACGCTCCGGTCCTGCTATGATCCGGAGATCCCGGTCAACATCGTGGACCTGGGGCTCGTCTACGACATGGGCATCGAACCGCTCCCGACCGGCAACAAAAAGGTGTTCGTCAAGATGACCTTGACCGCGCCCGGATGCGGCATGGGCGCGACCATCGCCGGCGACGCCCAGCAGAAGATCCTCATGCTGCCCGGGGTCGAGGACGCCGGTGTCGAGATCGTCTGGGACCCGCCTTGGCACCAGAGCATGATCACCGCCGAAGGCCGCAAGCTGCTCGGCATCGAATGATCCGCGCCTTCCGTCCGATATGAAGAACGATCCGGGCCTCCGCGCCCGGATTTTTCATGTCCGGCACAAACTAAGGGTTGCGGTGAGCAGGATCAGCCGTTACTAGAAGCAGGTCCGAGGTCTGCCAGTCCGTGAGAAGTCTCTCCCGGCACTGCTTCCCCAAGTTCGAACTTCCCGCGGCTTTCTTGTGTTCGCCGCCTTTCCTGGGTCCAGACCCTTCCGGACGACACAACGCGCAACGTATGAGTGAAAGCAATCCGCAGGCATCCCAGACCCGCCCTTCTTCCGGCGATTGGTCGCCCGGGAACGACGGTCCGTCCAACTCGCCTGCCCAATCGGGACCGGACCACGGCGGGAACGGAGGCAACGGTGGGAACCCGGGGGGCAATCCCGGCGGCAACGGCAACGACAACGGCGGAGGCAATCCGCAGAATTTCAACCAGCATCGCCAACAAGGCGGTGGCGGCGGCGGCGGTTTCCAGCAACGGGGTGGCGGCGGTCGCCATAACCAGCAGCGCCGCCAGGGCGGCGGTCGTCACCAGCAGCACAACCAGCAACGTGGCGGTGGTGGTGGGGGCAATGGCGGTAACGGTGGTGGCGGCGGCAACAACCAGCAGCAGCAGCGGCCCATGCCGCCGCAAGGCCCCCAGCTCGATGCCGACGGCAAGCCCGTCCTCCAGGAAGGTTATCTCGAGATCTCCGAGAAGGGTTTCGGCTTCCTCCGCTCGGCCAAGGGGCATTATGCGCCGAAGCCGGTCGACGTCTTCCTGACGCCCGATTCCATCAAGCGCCTCGGTCTGCGCGAAGGCTGCTTGATCGAGTGCACGGTCAACCCGCCGCACAAAGGCAACAGCCCGCAGCTCCGCGAGGTGCTGAAGGTGAACGGCAAATCGTACCAGGAGTACCTGCATTCTCCGCGCTTCGAGCTGCTGACCACCATCGACCCGATCGAGAAGTTCCGCCTCGAGACGACGCCCGACCTCATCGAGGCGCGCATCATCGACCTCGTCACTCCCATCGGCAAAGGCACCCGCGGCCTCATCGTCGCGCCGCCCCGCACCGGCAAGACCACCATCCTCAAGCAGATCTGCAACGCCATCACCACGAACCATCCCGAGGTCGTCGTGATCGTGCTGCTCATCGACGAGCGTCCCGAGGAGGTCACCGATTTCCAGCGCAGCGTGAAGGCCGAGGTCGTCGCCTCCAGCCACGACCAGGATCTCGAGACCCACGTGCGCCTCAGCCGTTTCACCAGCGAGCGTTGCCGCCGCATGGTCGAGGCGGGCAAGGACGTCTTCGTGCTGCTCGATTCCATCACCCGCGTCGCCCGCGCCTACAACTCGGTCCACGGCGGCTCCGGCCGGACGATGACCGGTGGCGTGGACGCCCGCGCGCTGGAGATCCCGCGCAAGATGTTCGCCTCGGCCCGCAAGATCGAGGAGGGCGGTTCGCTGACCATCCTCGCGACCGCGCTCGTCGACACCGGCAGCCGCATGGACGAGTTGATCTTCCAGGAGTTCAAGGGCACCGGCAACATGGAGCTCATCCTCGACCGCAAGCTCTCCGAGCGCCGCCTGTTCCCGGCCATCGACATCCCGAAATCCGGCACGCGCAAAGAGGAGAAGCTCTTCGCGGCGCAGAACATCGACGCCATCCGCAAGCTCCGCCGGATGATGACCGATCTCCAGCCCGTCGAGGCCATGGAGACGCTCATCGCCGCGCTGAAGAAGCACAAGACCAACGACGAGCTTCTGGCCAAGCTGGCCTGATCCGTCCAGGCGCGGCGGTCTCCGACTGCCGACGCGAGACACATGAAAACGCCCGGCCCCGCAAGGG
>CANGMH010000406.1 GCA_947454005.1 Verrucomicrobiota bacterium | reverse complement strand
GATGCTCCAGGAGCCGAGCTGGATGCCGATGCCTTTGTCGGCGGCGTAGCGGCGCAACTCCTGCGCCGGCGCGGTCTCGAGCGAGCCGAGGCCGGGCAGATCGGTGATGAAGAGCGTGTCGAGCTTGAGGCCGGCGGCGTAGTCGACGAGCTCGCGGCCCTTCCAGCCGCAGGCGCGGACCGCGAAGTTGTCCATGCCGAGCTTGATGCGGGCGCCTTTGGCATCGGTCAGCGGCGCCGCGGCGGCGCGGGCGGGAAGCTGCGTGGCGGCGAGCCCGGCGGCGGCGAGCGTCGTGGTGGCGATGAAATCTCGGCGGTTCATAGGTGGCGAGGTGGTTTGTCGCACGCGGACCGCGCGGTGCGCAAGCGCCCGCCTCGGACCGGGTGCGATCCGGCGGAACAGAAGGTCGAGAAACCGCGCCACCACCGACCACGACCTCTGCCGAGGACCTCGGCCCGCGGTCCCGGCGGCGGTTGCTTCACGGCAAGTTCCGCGGCACGGTCCGGGAGTGCAGGCCTCTTCTTCCGGCGACCACGATGTCATCATCTGCGGCGGTTCGCTGGCGGGGGCGGCGACGGCGATCCTGCTGCTCCGGGCCCGTCCCGGGCTCCGCGTGGCCATCATCGAGAAGTCGGTGCGGTTCCCGCGGCGGGTCGGCGAGGCGACGGTCGAGGTCAGCGCCTATTTCCTCACCAAGGTCCTCGGCCTCACGCGGCATCTGAACGAGGAGCACATCACCAAGCAGGGGATGCGGTTCTGGTTCACGGACGGCCGGTCGACGGACCTCGCCGGCTGCTCGGAGATCGGTGGACGTTATCTGGCGCGGATGCCGGCGTGGCAGGTCGACCGCAGCGTGCTCGACGAAGAGGTGCTGCGGAACGCCGTCGCGGCCGGGGCGACGCTGCTGCGTCCGGCGAAGGCTCTGCGGATCGGGCTGCGCGCGGGCGGCTTGCAGACCGTCGCGGTCGAGGACGCCGCCGGGCCGCGGCCGCTCACCGCGCGGTGGGTGGTGGACGCGAGCGGTTTCACCGCGTTGTTGGCGCGGCAGGAGGGATGGTTCCGTCGCAACGAGGCGCATCCCACCACGGCGGTCTGGGCGCGCTGGACGGGCGTGAAGGACTGGGACGGCGCGGAGCTGGCGCAAAAGTTCCCCGGGTGGTTCCACGCCTGCAAAGGCATCCGCGGCACGGCGACGAACCATCTCGTGGGCGACGGCTGGTGGTCGTGGTGGATCCCGCTGAAGGGCGGCGACTGGTCCATCGGCGTGGTGTTCGACCAACGGCGCGTGCGCTGGGCCGGCGGCGGCAACGTCGGCGCGCGGCTCAAGGAGTTCCTGCTGGAGCAGCATCCGGTCGCGCGCGAGCTGTTGGCCGGGGCGATGCCGGTGGAGGGCGACGTGAAGTGGCGCGCGAACCTGCCGTACTCGGTCGGACGCATCGCGGGCGACGGCTTCGCGATCGTCGGCGATGCCGCCGGTTTCATCGATCCCTTCTACAGCCCGGGCATGGACTGGCTGAGCTTCACCGCGACGCGCACCGCCGAACTGGTCCTGGCCGGTTTCGATGGCGGGTCCGGTGCGACGCTTGCCGAACGGGCGGAGGCGCAGAACCGCGACTTCGCGCGGGCCTACCAACGGTGGTTCGACGCCATCTATCGCGACAAGTACGACTATGTCGGCGACTTCGAGCTCATGTCCGTCGCCTTCCAGCTGGACCTCTCGCTCTACTACATCGGCGTCGTGTCGCAGCCGGTGAAGCGCGGTCCGTCGGCGTTGCGCGACCCGGTCTTCGCGCTGCCGCGGTCGGAGATCCCGTACCGCTTGATGCGGACCTACAACCGGCGGCTCGCCCGGATCGGACGGCATCGCCGGGAGCGCGGGACATTCGGGCGGATGAACCACGGACATCGGTTCCTCCTCGACGGGTTCCTGCCCGACAACTCGACGGGAAAGACCGTGCTCAAGGGGATCGCCGCATGGCTCGGGCTGGAGCTGCGGGAAGGCTGGCGGACGTGGTTCGCGCCCGAAGAAGCACCGAGGCCGCGTCTCACCGAACGGACCGCGACGGCGTGACCCGGATCCGGGGACGGCCGGTCACTTCTTGGTCCGGAAACCTTTGGGAAGGTTCGACGGCGGCTCCGGCGGCGGAGGCGGTGCGGAGGGTGCCTCGGCTTCCGGTTCCGAGATCTCCTCGCCTTCCACCGGCTCGGGCAGGCCGAGGCGTTGGCGCGCCTTCTTGGCGGCGCCGGTGTCGGGATATTCCTTCACGATCCGGTCCAGCACGCCGAGGGCCTTGGCCGGCTGCTTGAGCTTGCCGGAGTAGATGTTCGCCAAGTGGATCGCGGTCCAGCCCCACTTCTCGCGGGGAAGGCGCTTGGTCAGGACCTCCTCCAGCTCGAGCGCGGCGGCGAGGTAGTTGTTCAGGTCCTTCTCGTAGATCTCGGCGATGCGGATGGCGGCATGCTGCTCGTTGGGGTTCCGCTGGAGATAGCCGCGCATCAGGTTGATGGCGTCGAGATGGTTGCCCTTGGTCCATTCCTCCTCGGCGGCCTCGTAATCGGGATCTTTGCGGATCACGAAATCGCTCGCCATCATCGAGCGCTCGGCGCGGTCGCCGAGATAGCGCGAGAAATCGAACGCCGCGAGCCCGCCCAGGGCGAAGAGCGTGAGCACGAACAGCCCCAGCCACGCGAACGAACCGGAACGTTGGTCCGAGGCCGTCCGTTTCGCGGGAGTGCGGGCGGCCGGAGCATTGGTGGCGACGTTCGTCGAGGCACCGAGGTTGGCGATGACGTTGGTGGCGCCGAGATTCGTCGCGCCGGCCGCGCCGTTCGTGGCGGCGGGATCGGCAGGGTCGTTCGCCGGGGTCGCGTCCGCCGCGAGCTCCGCCGGTCCGACCGACGGGAGCTTCTTGTAGGCGACGCTGAAACGATCGAAACACGCCGCCGCGGCGACGAGCAGCGCGATGTAGAGGAGGATGCGGAAGACGGACTTCATCGGAACGACGCGCGTCGTTGTAGGCGGAACCGCCCGGCCGTGGAAGACGATTCCCCGGAAGCACCGACACGACGTGCCGCGAAGGTCAATCGGCCTGCCCGGTGATGGCGACCTGATAGAACCGCGTCGCGGTGGCGACCGGATCCGTCACCACGGCATCGGAGTCCTGGAGCTTGGACACGACGTTGGTGAGCGGCAGCCACGCGCCGTCGCCGGCCCGTTCGCGGACGCTCACGGTGTAGATGTTCCCGGCCAGCGCGCGGAATCCGAGCTCGGCCGCGTCGCCGCGGAGGACGATGCGGTCGAAGCGGGCGACCGGCGGCGGCGGGGTCGGCACCGTGAACTGGACGGTGAGGACGGGCGATCGGGCGGCGTCCTCGCGCGACGCGACGCGCTTGGCGTTGCCGCGCACGTTCTCCTGCTGGCTCACCAGCAGCCAACCGAAGTTCGCGGCCGGATCCTTGGCCCAGGCCTGGACGTCCGCGACCAGATCGGCGGTCGAGGCGAAGGTGTAGTTCGCCGGGCCGCCCAGGACCGCCGTGCTGCTGCTCGCGGCCACGAAATCGGTGCCGGCCGATCCCCCCGGAACGTTCCAGGTGCCTTGGCCGACAGCGGCGGCCTGCCAAGTCGCCTCGCCGCTGCTCGCGACGGCGCCGAGCGTCCCGGCCTTCGATCCTTCGCCCCATGCGCGCGACATCCGGTGCGCGCCGATGGTCTCCTTCGCGCCGCCGGAGCGCTGCTTCACGACGGTGAGCTGCAAGGACACGTTGGTGACCACGGCGCCGGCGGGCAACGTGCCG
>CANGMH010000405.1 GCA_947454005.1 Verrucomicrobiota bacterium | reverse complement strand
GGGCGAATAACGCTCTTCCACGAGTCCGGTGCCGCCTTGGCCAAAGGGCGGCATCGGCCACAAACCATAACAAGAGTAAATCGTCGGCCCGCAGGCCGCGGGCCAATCCGGGTGGCCGCCCGGCGACGAGACTAAAGAAGACACACATACCATGGCTGATATCAACAACCTCGTCGAAGAGCTGAGCAAGCTGACCGTTCTGGAAGCTGCTGAACTCGTCAAAGCTCTCGAGACCAAATGGGGCGTGACCGCTGCCGCTCCGGTGGCCGTCGCCGCCGCCGGTGGCGCTGCCGCTGCCGCTCCTGCCGAAGCCGCCAAGGACACGTTCGACGTGATCCTGGTCTCGGTGCCCGCCGACAAGAAGATCGGCGCGATCAAGGCCGTCCGCGAAGTGAAGGCCGGTCTCGGCCTCGCCGAGGCGAAGGCGCTGGTCGAAGGCGCCCCGAAGGCGGTCCTCGAAGGTGCGAACAAGGCCGATTCCGAAGCTGCCAAGAAGAAGCTTGAGGAAGCCGGCGCGAAGGTCGAACTCAAGTAACCGGGTTCATCCAGGGGTGGCGGGCTTGTCCCGCCACCCCCTCCTTTTGCTTCCGTCGCCGGAAGCGCGCAGTTGCTGGTCGGTGCGGACCTGTTATCCTCCACGCGCATTGTCGAGATAATCCAGCGGTAGGACGAGTTCAGGCGGAGTTCAAGACGCCGCCTGACCTCGTCGTATTGTCTTTTGAGCACAACGAGTGGCCGGCGAACCGCCGGCCGGTCTGAAACCTGAGGTCGCCATGGCAAATAAAACTTCGGAGCGCATCAATTTCGGAAGGATCAAGGAGGTCATCGCCCCACCCAACCTCATCGAGATCCAATTGGACTCCTACAAGGAGTTCCTCCAAGCCGAGACCGCGCCTTCCAAGCGCAAGAACCTCGGGCTTCAAGCGGTCTTCACCGAGGTCTTCCCGATCGAGAGCTACGACGGCAAGACGGTCCTTGATTTCCACAGCTACGACATCCAGGAGCCGAAGATCGATTGGCTCGAGTGCCTCCGCGAAGGTCTGACCTACGGGGCTCCTCTCTATGTCACCTTCCTGCTGAAGGAAGAGAAGGGAACGAAGGAAGAGAAGGTGTTCATGGGCGAGATCCCGCTCATGACCCCGCAGGGGACGTTCGTCATCAACGGGGCCGAGCGCGTCATCGTCAGCCAGCTCCACCGCTCTCCGGGTCTCGCGTTCGAAACCACCCAGCATCCGAACGGCAAGATGCTGCACAGCTTCCGCATCATCCCGGACCGCGGTTCTTGGTACGAGGCGCAGTTCGACACCAGCGACCTTCTGTATGTCTATCTCGACCGCAAGAAACGCCGTCGGAAGTTCCTCACGACGACCTTCTTCCGCGCGCTCGCGGTGATGGGCGACACCAAGGTCGACCCCCAGAAGGTCGGCACCGATTCGGAGATTCTCGATCTGTTCTACAAGATCGAAGAACTCTCGGTGAAGGACGCGGACAAGATCGAGGACATCCAGAACAAGGTGCTGGTCGAGGACGCCATCGACCTCGACAAGGGCATCGTCGTCGCCCGCGCGTTCGAGCCGCTCTCGAAGGCCGTCGTCAAACAGATCGCCGAGCTCGGGGTCGTCAAGATCCGGGTCGTCGACACGTCGAAGGACGAAGGAATCGTCATCAAGTGCCTCAAGAAGGACCCGACCAAGAACGCGGAAGAGGCGCTCAAGGACATCTATCGCCGCCTCCGGCCTGGTGATCCCCCCACCGCGGCGAACGCCAAGGCGCTCATCAAGCGGCTGTTCTTCGATCCGAAGCGCTACGACCTCGGAAGGGTCGGACGCTATAAGATTAACCAGAAGCTCAACTTCAAGGAAGGCGATGCGCGCATCCTGACGGCCAAGGACCTGGTCGAGGCCACCAAGTACCTGCTCAAGCTCAAGAAGGGCGAGGGCTCCTTGGACGACATCGACCATCTCGGCAGCCGTCGTATCCGGACCGTTGGCGAGCTTCTCGCCAACCAGTGCCGGGTCGGTTTGGCACGGACCGAGCGTCTGGTCAAGGAACGCATGACGCTGTTCGACCAGAGCCTGGACACGATGACGCCCCAGAAGCTCATCAACCCCAAGGCGTTGTCGGCGGTCGTCCGCGACTTCTTCGGCCGGAGCCAGCTGAGCCAGTTCATGGACCAGATCAATCCTCTGGCCGAGCTGACCCACAAGCGCCGTCTTTCCGCGCTCGGGCCAGGTGGTCTCTCCCGTGACCGTGCCGGCTTCGAGGTCCGTGACGTGCATCCGTCTCACTACGGCCGCATCTGCCCGATCGAGACCCCTGAAGGCCCGAACATCGGCCTCATCGCCTCGCTGGCGACCTTCGCCCGCGTCAACGACTTCGGCTTCATCGAGACGCCGTACCGCAAGGCCGAGAAAGGCCGTGTGACGGAGCAGCTCGATTACCTCACCGGCGACCGTGAAGAAGGCTTCATCATCGCCCAAGCGAACGCCCAGATCGACGACAAAGGCCGCTTCACCACCGAGAAGGTGACCTGTCGTTGCAAGGGCGACTTCATCGACGTCGACCCCGACAAGGTCGACTACATGGACGTTTCGCCGAAGCAGCTCGTGTCCGTCGCGGCGGGGCTCATCCCGTTCCTCGAGCACGACGACGCGAACCGCGCGCTGATGGGTTCGAACATGCAGCGCCAAGGCGTGCCCTTGCTCGTGACCGAGGCGCCGCTCGTGGCGACAGGTCTCGAGGAGCGCGTCGCCCGCGACTCCCGTGCGGTCATCGTCTCCGAAGAAGCCGGCAAGGTCGCCAGCGTCAACGGCAGCCAGATCATCATCACCAAGGACGGCAAGCTTCCTGAGACCAAGAAGAAGCTGAAGCATGCCCCCGCCGACGGCCTCTGGGTCTACCCGGTGCGGAAGTTCATGCGCTCCAATGCCGCGACCTGCATCAACCAGAAGATCCTGGTCGACAAGGGCGACAGCATCAAGAAGGGCCAGATCCTCGCCGACGGTCCCTGCACCCAGGGCGGTGAGCTCGCGCTCGGCCGCAACGTGCTCTGCGCGTTCATGCCTTGGAGCGGTTACAACTTCGAGGACGCCATCCTGATCTCCGAGAAGATCGTCAAGGACGACATCTTCACGTCGATCCACATCGACGAGTTCGAGGTCGTGGCCCGTGACACCAAGCTCGGGCCGGAAGAGATCACCCGCGACATCCCGAACCTCGGCGAAGAAGCGCTCAAGAACCTCGGTCTCGACGGCGTCATCCGCGTCGGCGCCGAGGTCAAGCCGGGCGATATCCTCGTCGGCAAGATCACCCCGAAGTCGGAGACCGAACTCGCCCCCGAGGAGCGCCTCTTGCGCGCCATCTTCGGCGAGAAGGCCGCCGACGTGAAGGACACCTCGCTCAAGGTCCCGTCGGGCACCTACGGCATCGTGATGGACGTCAAGGTGTCGGCCAAGGCCGACGGCGTGAAACAGGCCAAGAAGGACGACGAGACCTCGCCCAAGAAGGTGGCGAGGGAGATCGACGACGGGTTCCGCTCCAAGAAGGACGAGCTTCTCGAGCAGCTCACCGAAGCGCTGTCCAACATCCTGCTCGGCGAGAAGATCCCGCTCGACGTCGTCAACAGCGAGACCGGCGAGATCATCATCCCGGCGAACCGCAAGATCACCAAGACGCTGCTGAAGAAGCTCGCCACGGTGTACGACCGCATCGAGATCGATCCGTCGCCGATCCGCAACAAGATCAGCGAGATCATCGGCCAGTTCAAAAAGAAGTTCGAGGACCTGGATTCCCAGCACTCGGAAGAGGTCGAGC
>CANGMH010000404.1 GCA_947454005.1 Verrucomicrobiota bacterium | reverse complement strand
TCGTCCAGTCGGGCGACCGCCGGTTACTCCGCACGGCCGCGATCTACGGCGCGAATGCGGGCGGCAAATCCAACTTCCTCTCGGCGATGGCCACCTTCCGGGACTTGGTAAAGAACTCGTCGAAGAGCCTGCAACTCGGGGACCGGATCCCGGTGGTTCCGTTTCGGCTTCAGACCGAGAGCGAACGCGCCCCCAGCCATTTTGAGGCGATCTTCGTCCACAACGGGACCCGGTACCGCTACGGCTTCGAGGCAACTTCCGAAGCGGTGACTTCCGAATGGTTGTTCAGCCAGCGGGATTCGATCCGGGAAACGACCCTGTTCACCCGCGAAGGCACCCGCATCGAGGTGGGCGAAGCGTTTCGCGAAGGTCGGCCCGTCGAGAAACTGACCCGCCCCAACGCCCTCTTCCTCTCCGTCGTCGCCCAGTTCAACGGCGAGATCGCCGGTTCCATCGTCAACTGGATGAATCAGTTCCGGAATATTTCGGGCATCAGCGACCAGGCGACGCTGGGATTCACCATGCTGCTGCTGAGCGATCCTCAGGTCGCGTCCACCTACGGACCGATGATCCTGGATCTGGTGAAACAAGCGGACATGGGCATCGAGGGTTTGCACCGTCGTGAGGCTTCGCCCGAGAAGCTGGCGTCGATTGTGCCGTTTGGAATTCCCGAAAACATTCGAACGCAGATCCTCAATTCGACGGGGACTGGTGCCTTCACCGTGACGACATCGCATTTGAAGTACGGTCCAGACGAGGCCCCGGTCGGCAGTGTTGAGTTCGATTTTGAATCGGAGGAGTCGGCCGGCACGCAGAAGTTCATCGCCCTGACCGGGCCGTTCCTGCACACGCTGACCGAAGGTTCGATCCTCTTCGTGGATGAGCTGGAAGCACGTTTGCATCCTTTGCTCACGAAAGCCTTGGTGGATCTCTTCAACGGGCCCGCCAATCGCAAGCAGGCGCAACTGATCTACGCCACGCACGACGAGGGTCTGCTCGACCCGAAGCGCGTGCGGCGGGACCAAGTCTGGTTTGCCGAGAAGGACCGCAAGGGTGCTTCCCGTCTTTACTGTCTCGATGAGTTCAAGGGCGTGCGCAAGGAGGCCAAGTTCTCGAAGGAGTACCTGCTTGGTCAATTCGGCGGTGTCCCCCGGCTCGGGAACTTGGAAGAGGTAATCCAACATGCCCGCTAGGAAACCTTGGGAACGGGTAGATGCCGGCCGGAGTCGCGATACGCGGGCGCGACGTCGGATCCTGATCGTGTGCGAGGACGAGAAGAGTTCGCGGGACTACTTCCAGGCATTCCCGGTGGACCGATCTCGCACGGAGATCGTGGCGGTCGGCACCGGACTGAACACCCTCAGCCTGGTCGAACACGCCATCGGGCTTCGGAACCGCGCGGACGGCTCCGGTACGCCGTACGCTTCGGTCTGGTGCGTCTTCGACCGCGACAGCTTCCCGGAGGCGAACTACCGCAAGGCGTTCGCGCTGGCCCGCGAGAACGGCATGCGCGTGGCTTGGGCGAACGAGGCCTTCGAGCTCTGGTACCTGCTTCACTTCAACTACCACGACACCGCACTGCCGCGCGCTCATTACGCAGCCAAGCTCACCCCGCACATCGGCAGTGCCTACGACAAAGCCGATGCGTCGATGTATGATCGCTTGGAGTCGAGGCAAGCCACGGCCCTGAAGAACGCCAGACGTTTGGAACGTCACTGGGCCGAGTTGAGCGTGGCCAACCCGGAACGGGAGAATCCCTCCACGGGGATTCACAAGCTCGTCGAGCACCTCAACGAGCTGAAGGAACTCGGTTCGGTCTGATCCGGGCGCGCCCCAAAGTCCGTCGTCGTCGCCGGACTTTCCCGCCCGCCTGCTGCACCACGGTGCTTCCGTCCGGTCGCCACCGCACATTTTCTTCCATCGCCGCATAACTCCGCCCGGGGGCCGCTTCACGGGTCCCGAGGAGTTGTGCCATGAATCGTTCGTCCCTGCGCCGCGTGGAAAGCCCGCGGCAGTTGGATTTCTTTGCGTTTGCCCCAGTTGTCTCGGCGAAGCCGCTGCCGGTCGTTCCTGAGCCCGTCATCCTGCCGTTCCCGAAGCTTCCCCCTGCTGTTGCGACCTCCGCGCCCGCCGCCCAGGTCGGCCCGTTTCGGATCCTCGACGAACACCGGCTGGGCGTCGGTTCCCTCGCCCAGAAGTGTCGCGACAACCTGACGGCCCTCGCATTGCTCCGGCGCCTCGAAACCGAAGGTGGTCCGGCATTCACGGACGAGCGCGCGATCCTGGTGCGGTACGTCGGTTGGGGTGGATTGCCGCAGGTTTTCGACGACCGGAACACGAAGTGGGCTCCGGAACGCCAGGAACTCCTCCAACTGCTGTCCCTGGATGAACTCCGATCCGCGCGAGCCACCACGCTCAACGCGCACTACACGTCTCCCACCATCATCCGCGCCATGTACGCCGCCTTGGATCGACTCGGCTTCTCCGGCGGCCGTGTCCTCGAACCCGCCTGTGGGTTGGGCCATTTCCTCGGCCTGATGCCCGAGGGAATGAGGGAACGGTCCGCGTTCACCGGCATCGAGATCGACGGCGTGACGTTGCGTCTCGCCAAGGCGCTGTATCCGGAGGCGGACCTGCGCCATCAGCCCTTCGAGGAAACGAAGCTCCACCCTGATTCCTTCGACCTCGCCATCTCGAACGTCCCCTTCGGCGATTACCGTCCGTTCGACCCGCGTTTCCCGAAGCTCCTCATCCACGACTATTTTGTCGCCGCGACGCTGGCGCTGGTCCGTCCCGGCGGACTGATCGCCTTCATCACGTCTCGGGGCACACTCGACAAGAAGGACGCCACGCTCCGCGAGCTCGTCGCCGCCCAGGCGGACCTGCTCGGTGCCATTCGACTACCGAACGACGCCTTCAAGGAGAACGCCAACACCGAGGTTACCACCGACATCGTCTTCCTCCGCAAGCGGCTGCCCGGCGAAGCGTCGAGCGCCCCGGCCTGGCGGGACGTCACGACGATCTCGAATGCCGAGGGAGAGACGATTCCGGTGAACGAATACTTCGCCGCCCGTCCGGAGATGATGCTCGGCGAGATGCGGCTCGCAGGGCGGATGTATCGCGAACGCGAGCCGACTCTGGCCCCCAACGGTCGGGACCTGGCCAAGCAACTGCGCGAGGCCATCCTCCGACTACCCGCCGACGTGTATCGGCCTCCCGACTCGCCGGTAACCCGGGCCGGCGAACCGCCGCCTGCGTTGGAGACCGTGAAGCCCCACGCGTTCACGTTGCTCCACGGACGGCTCGCGCGGCGCGAAGGCGACACGCTGGCGCTGCTGTCCAACCTTTCCGAAATGACCGCCCAGCGGCTCCGCGGGCTGATTCGCGTCCGCGACGCCCTCCGGCACTGCCTCCAAACCCAGTGGCAAGACCATCCGGAAGAGGATCAAGTGAGCGCCCGCACGGCGCTCAACGTCGCCTACGACGCCTTCGTCGCCCGGCACGGGCCCATTTCCGGGCGAGCCAACGTCGCCGCCTTTCGCGGTGATCCCGATCTGCCGCTCCTGCTTTCCCTCGAACAGTACGACCGCGAGACCGGCACCGCCGCGAAGGCTGCCATCTTCCGGGAACGCACCATCGCCCCGCGGCCTCCTGTTCCATCCACCCCCGACGCCCGTTCGGCGTTGCTGGTCACGCTCGCCGAACGCGGACGGGTTGATCTCGAACAAGTCTCCCGGCTTCTCCGTACCGATGAAGCCGCCGCCATCGCCGAGCTTCGTGGCCTGATCTTCCTCAACCCCCAAACCCGCGCGTGGGAGACCGACGACGCCTATCTCT
>CANGMH010000403.1 GCA_947454005.1 Verrucomicrobiota bacterium | reverse complement strand
CTGGTCGAGGTAGAGCGACACGAGGTCCACGGCGGGCGGCGTCCAACGGCCTTCCCACGCGTATCCGGTGAGCAGCCGGTCGATGAAATGCTGCGCGTGCGAATGCAGGCGCATCTCGGTCCCGATGAGGACGATCCGTTTCCGGCGCGGCGGCGCGGCGAGCAGGGCCGGCGCGCCGAGCGCGGCGCCGGCGACCGCGGCGGTGGTGGTGGCGAGGAACGAACGGCGGGACGAGACGAGGGGGTTCATCGGGGGGTCGGTTTCGGTCGGGGGTTCCAGAAGAGCCAAAGGACCAGCGCCGCCAGCAACGGCAGACCGGAGGCGAGGACGATCCCGCGGTCGAACGATCCGAGCCGGTCGGCGAGCGCGCCGAAGAGCTTCTGCGCCTGTGCCGGGACCACCCACGCCGCGACGCCCGCGATACCGGTGATCTTGCCCTGGTGCTCCGCCGAGAGGTCCTGCGTGAATGCGTGGTAGATGGGGAACACGCCCAGCGCGCCCGCCCCGGCGAGCAACAGCAACGCGAGCAGCATCCAGCCGCGTCCGAGCAGCGGCACGAACGCACAAGCGGCGCACGCCGCTCCGCAGAGCGCGAAGACCAGCACCCGCGAGCCGTGGACCGTCCAGCCGCGCTTCACCAGCCACACGGCCAGCAGTCCGGCGCCGAGGCATCCGACGTCGGTGGCGGCGAACCACGCCGAGTTGAAATAGAGCGCCTGCGATTCCGGATAACCGCGGCCTTCCTGGAGGAACTTCGGCAACCAGGCCCGCAGGATCTGCCACGTCGTGTTGATGCACGCGACCATAGCGAAGACCACCAGCATCCGGCGGCTGAAGACGATCCGCCACAGCGACGACGTGCCGGATCCGGCGCCAGCGGCCGGGACAACGGACGCCGGGGCGCGCAGGTCCGCGTCGCGGAGGAGGCCGAACCACAGCACCAACCAGAGCACGCCCGCCGCGCCGACGACCTGGAACGGCAGGCGCCAGCTGCCCGTTTCCGGCGTCATCAGCGCGTGCATGACCAGCGGTGTGATGATCGCCCCGACCGACGTGCCGCTCTGGAGCACGCCGTTCCCCAGCGACCGGTCCCGCTCGGAGAGCAGGGCGCGCGTCGTCCGGATCCCGCACGGCCAGTGCCCGGCCTCGAAGAAACCGAGCAGCATCCGGCAATGGAGCAGGTCGCCATGGTCGTGCGCGAAGCTGGTCGCGAACCCCACCGCCGACCATGCGGCCAGGATGAAGGCGTACAACCAGCGGACGGGCACGCGGTCCGACAGCCAGCCGAAGACCAACGATCCGACGGCGAAGGAGTAGGCGAACACCGCCTCGATCTGGCCGTACTGCGCCTGGTCGAGGTGGAACTCCTTGGTGATCCGCACCGACGCGTTGGCCAGCGTCTGGCGGTCCATGTAGTTGATCGCCGACGCCAGCAGCAGCAGCCCGCAGACGACCCACTTCCACGAGTCCGGCCGGGCCGGGAGGTTGGTGTCGCGGGAGGTCATGCGGTCTCCTAGCCGTTCCAGGACCTGCCGTCCCAGGCGATCATCCGGCCGAGCAGCGCCTCCACGTCGGCCGAGAACGCCCGGAAGAGCGTCTCCCCCTTCTCCGCCGTCGCGAGGTGCGGCGACCCGATGTGGCCCGGCACCGAACGGTCCTGCGTGACCCAGCCGCGGACCGCGGGCTCGAAGCCTTTGCCGAACGGCACCGGCGGCACCGCGCGATGATCGCCGACGAGCCGCGGGTCGAGCCGCAGGATCATCGACGTCTCCCATTCGCAGGCGTGTCCCATCTCCCGCTGCTCGATCGCCGGATCCGATTCCCACGGACGCGCGCCGAGGCTCCAATACGTGGCGAGCAACAGCAGGAGGTCGGAGCGGTCGCGATGCTTCTGGCGGAGCTCGAAGACGGCCTGCCGGCCCGGGACGTCGTTGCCGCCGTGGCCGTTGAGGAAGACCAGGCGCCGGAAACCGTGCTTCAGGAAGTTCTCCGCCAGACCGCCGAGCAGATCGAGGTAGGTGCGGGGCGCTGCGGAGAGCGTGCCGGGGAAATCGAGGTGATGGTCCGAATTGCCGAGCCACGTCAGCGGCGCGAACAGCACGCGGTCGCCCGTCGAGAGCTTGGCGCGTCGCACCACCTCGCCGAGCAGCAGGCTGTCGGTGAAGAGCGGCAGATGGTGGCCGTGTTGTTCCAAGGCCGCGATGGGGATGACCACCGGGGTGTCCTTGGGAAGTGCCGCGATCGCGGGCCACGCTAGGTCGATCAGATCCATGCGGTCCGGCACGCTAGCGGCGCACGGCCCGTGATGACAAGGCCGCTGCTCGGCCGCCACAGGGCCGGGGCGCCATCGGTGCATCGTGCGCCCGTGTTTGACGTTGGGCCCGGCGCGGGTTCTGCCATCTTCTGCCCATCATGCGCTGGATCCGGCTCCTCCTGCTCGCCGTCGTCGTCGCCGGACCGATGTCCGCGCAAGCGGCCCCGGCGGCGCGGCCGGTCATCAGCGAGTTCCTGGCCAGCAACGCCGGCGGGTTGGCCGACGAGGACGGCGACACGCCGGACTGGATCGAGATCCACAATCCGGGGCCCGCCGTCGCCGATCTCGCCGGCTGGTTCCTCACGGATTCCGAGGCGTCGCCGAAGCGCTGGCGTTTCCCCGCCCCGACGCCGTTGGCTCCCGGCGCGCGGCTCGTGGTCTTCGCCTCGGGCAAGGACCGCGCCAACTCCCTGCGCCCGCTCCACACGAGCTTCGCGCTCGATGCCTCCGGCGGATACATCGCGCTCGTCGAGCCCGACGGCGTCACCGTCGCGAGCGCCTACCGCTACGCGCTCCAGCGGAAGAATGTCTCGTTCGGCCGGGGCCGGCCGGTCGACCCGACACCGCTCGTCGCGGTCGGCGCCGGTGCGCGCCTGCTCGTGCCGACCGATGCGTCGGCGGGGCTGCGGTGGAACGGCGCCGATGCCGGGTTCGACGATTCCGCATGGACCGCGGTGACGACCGGTGTCGGCTTCGATCGTTCGGATGCCGCGCCCGGCTTGGTCGCCTATTGGGATTTCAACGACGTCTCCGTTCCCCCCGTGGCGAAGGACGGGAGCGGCAACCACCGCGACGGGACGTTGAAGGGCGTCGCCTTCACCGCCGACGCCGCGGGACGCACGGGCAAGGCCGGGGATCGCGCGTTGGATTGCAAGGGCACCGGCAGCCTCGCCGTCGCCGCGGCCGCGGCCGGGATGTTCGATACCGCGATCCTCCACGACGAGGTCACGCTCAGCCTCTGGATCTTCGGCGGCACCCAGCAGCCGTCGCCCGACAGCGTCTTCTGGGCGAGCCCGCAGGCCGATGGCGGCGGCACCCGCTCGCTCAACGCCCACGTGCCGTGGAGCGACCAGGTCGTGTACTGGGACACCGGTTGCTGCGACCCGGCGATCGATCGCGTGTCCGTCGGTGTGCCCGACCCGGCGAACTGGCGCGGCCGATGGAACCACTACGCGTTCGTGAAGCGCGGCGGGAAGAAGCAGATCTGGCTCGGTGGCAGACTCCTGTTCGAAGGGAACAACACGGGTCGTCTCAACCCGGTCCGCAGCTTCATGATCGGGGCGGGCCCGGGCATGGCTTACCACGGACGCATCGACGATTTCTCGGTCTGGGACGTCGCGCTCGATCCATCCCAGATCGGCGCGCTGGCGGCCGGCGCATCGCCGTCGCAGGTCCGCCGCCTCACGCCGCTCATCGCCACCGACGTCGGTGCCGCGATGTCCGGCATCGGCTCGTCGGCGTACCTGCGGATCCCCTTCACCGCGGCCGGGCCGGATCCCGCCGGCCTGCTCTTGCTCCGGATGCGCTATG
>CANGMH010000402.1 GCA_947454005.1 Verrucomicrobiota bacterium | reverse complement strand
CTCGCCAAGCACGCGGACCTGCTGCTGCGCAAGGTCGGCGCGGAGAAGTTCCGGCTGATGCCGGCGAAGAAGCTCTTCGCGCTCGGCGTGGGGCATGTGCGGCGTCGCGGCATGGAACCCGGGAGCCGGGCGGACGAGCTGGCCGACACCATCGACGTCCAGGTGGCGCAGCTCACCGAGCCCGAATGGCGCGTGCTCACCGCGTTGAAGCGCGAGTTCGCGCCCGAGGAGATCGGTCCCGACCTCTGGGCCGGGCGCGCCGCCGAGGCCGGCGTGTCGCTCGACGAGTTCTGCCGGGTCGCCGAGGACCTCAACGCCCGGAGGGTCATCGGCCGTTTCAGCACCTTCCTCGAGCACGTGAAGACGCTGAGCACGGGCGAAAAGGTCACGAAGTTCAACGCGCTCTTCCACTGGGCCGTGCCGCCGGGCCGCGAACTGGACGCGGGTCGCGAGGTGGGACGGCACCACATCATGACCCACGCCTACTGGCGCGAGGGCGGCCCGGAGTTCCGGGACGTGAACGTGATGGGGGTGGCGCACGGGACGGACCGCGACGTGGTGCTCGCGCACAAGGCGGCGATCGACCGGCATCTCGCCGAGGCGGGGATCGCCGTGGGCTACACGAACGTCTTCTGGGGCGGCCGCAGCGAGATCAAGCCGAGCGAGATCAGCCCGTTCGCCTACGCCGACTGGTGCCGCGCCCAGGGCGTGGACCCCGCGGCGATGCGGACCTGAGAAGGCCCATTGCGGCGGGCGCTCCGGGAGGCTTGAATCCGGTGCATGGACACCGTCCATATCCAGTCACGGTCCGTGTCCGTCGTCTCCTTCGCGGCCATCCGCGCGCGGGCGGCGGGCGCGACGCTCCGGCGGTTGGTGGCGTTCACTCTGATCTCGATCGGCACGTTGGCGACGAAGGCCGGCAAGTCGCCGCAGGTCATGCGCCCCCTGATGATCGAGCAGGTCTTCCGCGTCGGCGTGAAGCTCCTCCCGATCGTGTGCTTCCTCGGCATCACGCTCGGGATCGTCATCGTCGGCCAGACCGTCACCGTGCTGCAGACGGTGGGCGCGGTGAAGTTCACCGGCATGCTGCTGGTCACGGTCGTCATCCGCGAGCTCGCGCCGCTCGTGGCAGGCTTGGTGGTGTTGGCGCGGGTGGGAACCGCTTCGGTCATCGAGCTGGCCACGGCCCGGGCGCTCGGCGAGGTCGAGGCGCTGGAGGCGCTGGGCATCGACCCGATCCATTATCTCGTCGTGCCGCGGGTGATCGGGTTCACCGTCGCGGTGGCGACGTTGACGGCGCATTTCGTCCTGCTGGCGCTGGTGAGCGGCTACGCGTTCGCGTTCGCGCGCGGGCTGCCGCTGACGTTGACCGGTTACTTCGGGGACATCGCGACGGCGCTGAGTTGGGCGGATTTCCCCCTGCTCGCGCTGAAGACATCGTTGTTCGGCGCGGTGACCGGCCTGGTCATCTGCTACCAGGGTCTGTCGCAGGCGTTGCGGCTCGAGGAGGTAGGAGCCGCCACGACCCGCACGGTGGCGCAGTGCGTCGTCGGTTGCCTCTGCATCGATGCGCTGTTCGTCCCGGTGTACCTCCTGCTGTGAGCGACGACGCGGTCATCGAGATGTCGGGCGTCGCGGTCGCGAACCCGCATGGATCGGGGATCCCGTTGGTCTCGTCGGTCGATTGGCGCGTGGCCCGCGGCGAGTGCTGGGTCGTGGCCGGGCAGCAAGGATCGGGCAAGACGACGGTGATCGAGACGGCGGCGGGCCTCCGACCGGCGTCGCGGGGCGAGGTACGGCTCTTCGGCGAGCCGCTGCCTTCGCCGGCGGGCGAGGCGATGGCCCGGCTGCGGCAGCGGGTCGGCTTCGTCTTCGAAGGAGCGGGCCGGCTCTTCCCGGACCTCGGGGTCGCGGAGAACATCGCGCTGCCTCTGCGGTATCACCGGCATCTGACGGTCGCGGAATCCGCCGCCGAGCTGCGGCCGTTGATGGAGGCGTTCCAGCTGGAGCGCTTCGCCAACCTTGCTCCCGGCCGGATCGGGCGTGCCTGGGCGCGGCGGGCGGGACTGGCGCGGGCGATGGCTTCGCGGCCGGAGCTGGTGCTGCTGGACAACCCGCTCGAAGGGCTCGACCCGGTCCATCTGCGCTGGTGGCGCGGATTCCTCGCGGAGCTGGTCCATGGGCATCCTTGGCTGGGCGGCAAGCCGGCGACCGTGGTGATCGCGACCGACGAGCTGCGTCCGCTGCTCGGGATCGGGACGCGGTTCGCGACCGTGGATGGAGGGCGATGGAAAGTGCTCGGCGACCGCGGGGCGGTGTCGGCGAGCGACGATCCGGCGGTCCGGGAACTGATGGACGAACGCAACTGAAGCTATGGCGCTACAAGACCTCACCCCGCAGCTCCGCACCCGTCTCCGCAAAGTGGAGTGGATGGTGGTGCTCTTCCTCGGCGGCACGACGCTGCTGATGCTCGCGAGCCTGGGATGGTTCATCTTCCGGACCGGCGAGGCGCGCGGGTGGTGGGTCGACGAGGTGCCGTACTACACCTTTGTGGGCGATGCCACGGGGATCAAGGTGGGCACGCCGGTCCACATGATGGGATTCAAGGTCGGCGAGGTGACCAAGGTGGACGCGCTGCCGCTCGACCAGCTCCGCAGCTGGGATTATTATCAGACGAACCAGTTCCGGGCGTTCGTCGGGTTCAAGGTGCGCGACAAGGAGCCGAGCCGTTATCCGGGCTACATCGGCAGCGACTCCCGCGTGAAACTCGGCGGCTTCCCGGTCGAGATCGCCGGTGGCGTGGTCCTCGAGATCTCGGTGGGATCCATGGGAGGCACGCTGACGACCACGAACCTCGAAGGGGGCAGGATCGGGGTGCTTTCGGACAAGTTCGCCTACGACGAGCTGTCCGGGAAGAAAGACAGCCCCAACCGTCGCTACCTGCCGTTGTCGGAAACCGAGAAGGGATACTATCTGCCGCTCGACCAATCGGAGACGCTGCTCGCGCAGGTGCAACAGGTGCTCGCCAAGGTCCGTGGCATCGGCACCAAGGTCGACGCCGCGCTGCCCGGTCTGACCGAAGAGCTCTACCTGACGTTGACCAACGTCCACGCGATCACCGCGCAGCTCCGTCCGAACGTGGGGCCGCCCGGCGCCTTGGGTGCGATGGTCCTGCCCACCAACCTGGTCGCGCGCTTCGGGCAGGCGGGCGGTCTCGGCGACCTGGTCCTGCCGACCAATCTGAACGCGCAGTTGATCGCGACCTTGGCGGCGGTGCCGGGCGCCATCTCGAACCTCGACCAGCGCACCGCATCGCTCGGCCTGCTGATCACCAACCTCGTCAAGGGCACCGCCCCGCTCGGCAACGCGATCACGAACCTCGACCTGACCATCGACAACATGCGGTCGAACACGGTGCCGCAGGCGACCGCGTTGTTGAGGACGCTGGATTCCTTTGTCGAAGGGATGAAGCGCCACTGGTTGTTCCGCGGCGCGTTCAAGGAGCCGAAAGCGGAGGAACGTCCCGTCCCGCGCGGCACGAACAGCGTATCGGCGGCACCGAACCGGGCGCGGTTCTGATCGCTGGCCCGCGGGAGCGGCGCGGCCGTCCGGTCAGTAGGCGTTCTCCCGGCGGAAGAACGTCTGGACCATGATCTGGAAGTCGAGCCAGAGGCTCCAGTTCTCCAGATAATGGAGGTCGAAGCGGACGCGTTCCGTGAGGTCCGTGTCGCCGCGGAGGCCGTTGATCTGCGCCCAACCGGTGATGCCCGGCTTGCTGCTGAGGCGCGCGTTGTAGTGCGGGATCGTGTTCTGGAACTGGGCGATGAGCTCAGGCCGCTCGGGGCG
>CANGMH010000401.1 GCA_947454005.1 Verrucomicrobiota bacterium | reverse complement strand
GTATCTTCCCTCCAACTTCTGTCCGCCCCAGTTCCAGCCCCAGTTGACCTTGCCCGCTTTTCGGGAACGCACGGTCACGGTGTCGGCGTTCTGGTCGAAGGTGACCGGGCGCTCGGCGAGGAACTCCTTCTCCTTCGCCTCCGACCGCAGCCCGACCTTGCGATGGACCTCCACGCTCACCTCGCTCACGGCGTTGGTGGAGACCTCGATGGCCCCGAAATCGACATCGATGACGAGCTTCCCGCCGGGCGCGACGGCGAAGGACCGGGAGACGTTCTCCTCGGTCGCGGCGAGGACCGGGGCAGCGGCGACGAGGGCCGTGGCGAGCGCGGCGGCGAGATGGGGGCGGTTCATGGTCTTGTTGTTCAATGGACGCGGATGGCGCGTGCCGGGAGTTCTACACGGCAGGGGACGCGATTGTTTCAAGGAGTTCCGGTCCAGGGGGCATCATGGCTGAAGGCACCATCCAAGCTCGGCGATGGCCCGTCAAAAAGGACGATGACCGGGTCACGATCGGACGGACCGCCGTCCCCTGATCCGGCCGCGGGAGGTCCGGCAAGGCGTTCCGTCCGTCCCGCATCAGGGACGGACGATCGGTCGCTGGCGAAAAAAGTTCACCGCGACATACAAATCCGGCGCTGACAGTGTCTATCGGTCAGAACGCGTGGTCCACGATTCCTCCAACCGATGCTGGTGCGAGCCTCTTTATGAGGCGCAGTCCGCTGGCTTGGTCCTGTACGGACGCGCCCTCGGGCTGGACCACTGCGAGGCGGAGGATGTCGTGCAGGAGGTCTTCGCCGCGTTGTTGGACCTGGCCGTCCCGCCGGAGCAGCCGGAGCGCTACATCGTGCGAGCGTTCCGGAACCGCGCCCTCAACCATCGTCGATCGCTCTGGCGCCGGGTGGCGCGGGAGTTCGAGTCGCACCGCTGGTTCGAACGCGCGCCCGAGGAGACCGACCAGGAGCGCGACGCGATGCGTTGCCTGGCCGGGCTGCCCGCGGAGCAGCGCGAGGTGATCGTTCTGAAGCTCTGGAACCGGCACACTTTCGAGGAGATCGGCGAGCTGCTCGGCCTGTCGCCGAACACCGCCGCCGGCCGTTACCGTTACGGCCTGCAGAAACTCCGCGCCTGCCTGCGCGGGACCGCCACCGATGAGGAATCCCATGGACGATCCGAACGAACCTTTGGAGCCGATGCTGTCTTGCTGGACGCCGCGCCGCCCGTCGGCCGCGCTTGAGCGGCGTCTCTTCCCTTCGACGTCCGCCCCGCTCGACCGGAGCCCGGCGACGCCGACGTTCTGGCTGGCCTGGGCCGCGCCGGCGCTCGCCTGCACCGTGCTGATGACGACCTTGGTGCTGCATTCCGCGGGCCGTGTCGAAGCGGCCACCGTCAACGCCTCCGAGCGCACGAACACCCCGCTCTACGCCGCGCTCCGGGCATCCGCCGAGCAGAGCGCCCAGAACGCCCTCCCGATGGCGACTTTTACGTGGACAAACCGCGCCCACGCTCCGTCCACTAACGCCTCTTCGAGCGGCAACAATTGATCCGCAGACCCTTTCCATCGTCCTATCATCATGGCCAATCCGAAGCCGGTCCCCGGCAAATCACCGTCCGCGACGCCTCTCCGCGTGGAGCCTTCCGCCTCGCAGCCGACCGCCATCCCGCCTCTGTTCCGCGGCGTGGACTGGCTGACGTTCGCCATCACGCTGTTGGTCGTGATGGCGGGCTACCTCTACACCATCGCTCCCGACCTCACGTTGGAGGATTCCGGCGAGCTCGCGGTCGGTTCGATGTACGCCGGCGTGCCGCATCCGCCGGGGTACCCGGTGTGGACGATCTACTCGTGGCTGTTCACCCAGATCCTGCCGTTCTCGAACATCGCTTGGCGGGTCGCCGTCTCCTCCGCCTTCGCCGCGGCCGCCTCGGCAGGTCTGGTCGGACTGCTGGTCTCGCGCGGTAGCAGCATGATCCTGGAGGGGATCGACCTCTTCCGCTCCCTCGAACGCCGGTGGGAGAACCCGATCTGTCTCGTCGCCGGCCTCGTGGGCGGGTTGCTTCTCGGCTTCAACGGCTACATCTGGAGCCAGGGCGTCATCGTCGAGGTGTACACCTTGGCGGTGCTCAGCTTCATGGGCGTGCTCGCCTGCCTCATGCGCTGGATGCATGCGCCGCATCAGACGCGCTATCTGTACGCGGCGTTGTTCCTGTTCGGCCTCTGCTTCTGCAACCACCAGACGCTGATCGTCGCCGCGGTCGGCATCGAGGTGGCCGTGCTCGCGGCGAACCCCAGGATGGGCCGCGATTTCTTCTTCTGGAACGCCTTCGTGTACGCCGCGGTGGTCTTCGGGCGCGCGTTCGGTTACACCGGGATGCTCGCCGACAACGCCGGCGTCTTCGTTGTCTTCAACCTCATCGGCATCGGCTCGTTGCTGACGGCCTATCTCTATTCCGGCGAGGTCTCCGCCCGCGCCCGCCTGTGGGCGGTCGCCGCGCTGGGCGGACTGCTGGTGCTCCTGTTCTTCAACTACCAGTTCGCCATCACGTCCTACGGCTCGGCGACCGCGAAGGCCGGCCAGCTCGTCAGCCAAGGCAAACCCATCGACCAGCTGGTCCAGGACATCCGGGGCTACGAGACCGCGGCGGCCCTCGGGCTGAAGCTGCTCGCGCTCGTCCTGATGGCCGCTGTGGCCTGCCTCTTCGGCCTGTCGTACGGCACCGAGAAGAACCAGCGCCTGCTCTCCTACTGGTGGCCGTCGGCGATGTGCCTCGTCTGCTTCGTCGCGGGCGCCGCGCTGTATTTCTACATGCCGGTCGCCTCGATGACGAACCCGCCGATGAACTGGGGCTATCCCCGGACCTGGGAAGGCTTCATCCACGCCTTCACCCGCGGCCAGTACGAGAAGACCAACCCGAGCTTCAACGCGTTCGTCGTCTTCCAGCAGCTGGCGATGTATGCCGATGGGTGCCGCGAGGAGTTCAACTGGGCCAACCTGCTCGTCGGCCTGGTGCCCTTCGCCTTCCTCAACCGCATGCAGCGCCGCGAGCGCGGCTGGATCATCGGCCTCACCGCCATCTACGTCTGCCTCGCCTTCCTGCTCCTGGTGCTTCTGAACCCGGGCGTGGACCGCCAGAGCCGCGAGCTGGTGAAGGTCTTCTTCACCTCGTCGCACGTCGTCATCGCACTCGCCGTCGGCTACGGCCTCGCGCTCATCGCCGCGCTCATCCTGACGCGGTTCGAAGAGGTCAAATGGTGGCTGTTCCTCGGCGGTTTCGCCGCGTTCGCCTTCAACCTCTACGAGTTCGCCTCGGTGTGGATCGAGTCCGAGTTCACGCTGCTGCGTTTGGCGGCGGGGCTGAGCGTCGCGGTGTCCGTTGCGTTCGTCGTCCTCGTGTTCATCCGCCAGACCCGGACGATCATCCTGCCGTTCCTCGCGGTGTTCCTGCTGATCCCGGTGGATTCCATCCTGTCCCACTGGGGCGACAACGAGCAGCGCGGCCACTACTTCGGCTACTGGTTCGGCCACGACATGTTCGAGCCGGGCAAGGACACCAAGGTCGCGCCCGCGCCGAAGGACAAGGCCGGCAAGCCGCTCTACCCGCCCATGGCGCGGGACGCCGTGCTCTACGGCGGCACGGATCCCGGCCGCTTCTGCCCGACCTACATGATCTTCTGCGAGAGCTTCATCCCGGCGGAGAAGCGTCTCGACCCGGCGTTCGATCGCCGCGACGTCGTCCTCATCACCCAGAACGCGCTGGCCGACCCCACCTACCTCGACTACATCCGCGCGCATTACAACCGCAGCGCCCAGGTCGATCCGCCGTTCTTGTACGGCATGCTGAACGACGCGAAGTCCGCCTCGCGCGGTCGCACCAACGCGCTCGCCAGCTTG
>CANGMH010000400.1 GCA_947454005.1 Verrucomicrobiota bacterium | reverse complement strand
GAACCGCAGATCAGGCGCGACGCTCCCGAGCCGGCTCCGAAATCCTGGGCGGCTTTCGCGGCGGCATCACGCAGGGCGGGATGGTGCGCCAGCCCGAGGTAGTCGTTGGACGAGAAGTTGAGCAGCTCCTGGCCGGCGATCCGGATGCGCGTGCCTTGCGGGGAATCCACGCGGCGCAGCTCCCGCCAGAGGCCTGCCTCGCGGATCAGGCCCTGGCGGCCGGAAAGCTCTTGGTCGAGATCGGTCACGGTGTCGCGGTGCGGGACCATCAGAGCCCGCGCGGTGCGGCGGCGACAAGCTTCACGTCCACGGGGCGATCCGGCTGTCGAGCTGGAAGCACTGCCCGGAGACGTTGCGCAGCCCGGCGATGAAGACGACGGCCCGCGCCACCTCGTCCAGCTCGTTCAGGCGTCCGAGCGCGTTGGACGCGGCATGCGAGGCGAGCTGCGCCTCGGTCAGCTCGCCGACGAGCTTCGTGCGGAGGAACCCCGGCAGGACCGCGTTCACGCGCACGTCGCGCGAGCCGACCTCTTTGGCGAGCGATTGCGTCAACCCCAGCAGGCCGGCCTTGGACGACGCATAGTTCGCTTGTCCGGCACGCCCGACGCGCCCGCCGAAGCTGGCGATGTTGAGGATGTGCCCGTCGCGCTGCCGGCACATCGGGCGGAGCGCTGCCTGGGAACAAAGGAAGGCGCCCTTGAGATTCACATCGAGCACGCGTTGCCAGGCGTTCCCGGTCATCTGCGCGACGAGCGAATCGGCCGCGATGCCGGCGTTGTTCACGAGCACGTCGAGCCGGCCGAAACGGGCGATCACCGCGTCGAAGACCTCGCCGACCTCGGGCTTCTTCGTCACGTCGAGTTCCACCGGCCACACGGAAGCGGTCGGTCCCGGGAGCGGTCCCGCGCGGCAGGCGGCGACGACCTGCCAACCTTGCGCGGCGAATCCCGAGATCAACGCCTGGCCCAATCCGCCGGCGGCACCGGTTACCAGGACGACCCGCGATGGGACGGAAGGGCTCATCACACGGCGGAGCAGGGGGTGGCCGGGCTTGGTCGGTCGCCGCACCATTCGCGGATGCCGTCGATCCAGGCCGCGGCGACATCGCCTTCATGGTGGACCACCGCATCGCTCGCACAGAGCAGCTCGCCGCTGAACGGGACCGCGACGAGGTCGGCCTTGTGGCCCGGGGCGATCGCGCCGACCTCGCCGAGCAGGCCGAGCGCGCGGGCGCCGTTCACCGTCGCCATGGCGAGGATCTCGTCGGGCGACACCTGGGAATCCGTCGCCGCGAGCACGCGCATCTCGTCGAAGAGCGACAGCTCCTGCGGACGCCCCTTGGCGAAACGGGTCGAGGCCAGGCTGTCGGTCCCGAGGCAGAGGTTCACGCCGGCCTCGGCGAGGTCGGTGCGCGGGAAGCGATGATGCCGGAAGTAAGCGTGGCTCTGCGGGCAATGGACGACGCTGGCGCCGCGCTCGGCGAGCAGCCGGGCGTCGCCGTCCCAGAGATAGTTCACATGCGCCAGCAGATGCCGGGCACCCAGCAGGCCGCACCGGTCGAGATGCCGGACCGGCGAACCGTGCCCGCAATCGTCCATCGGTCGCTGATGCTCGAGCCATTCGAACATCGGTCCACGGCGGAACATGAACATCTCGAACTCGGCCTGCGATTCCGCGACGTGGGACGAGACGGGGCGTCCGTCCCGGCGCATCGTCTCGCCGCATAGGCGGAGCAGTCCGGGCGTGGTGGAGTACGGCGCGTGGGGCGAGAGGCCGAAGCCGCCGCGTCCGGACGGGAGCTCGCGGATGAGCTCCTCCGCGGCGGCGAGGATCTCGGCGGGCGGGCGCTGGCTGCGCACACCAGTCATCTCGATGAACGACCAGACCCGCAGCGGAACGGCGCCCCGGCAGACGTCGAGCAGCTCGGGGACGCTCGCGATGTCGGCGACGGTCGTGGTGCCGGACCTCAGGAGCTGGCGAGCGCCGTCGAGCCAGGACGCGGCGAACTCGCTGAAGCCCCAGCCGTTCTTCGCCGCGAGGATGGCCTTGATCCAATCCGGGAAGCTGCGCGGAGGCGCGAGCTGGCCGGCGAGGTGGGTGTAGTCGAGGTGGCAGTGGGCATCGACCAGGCCGGGTAGCAGGACGACGTCGCCGAGGTCGTGCACGGGTCCGGTGTGGTCCGCGCGGAGGTCGGTCCACGCGCCGACCGCGACGATGCGGTCCCCTGACACGAGGACCGCGCCGTCCTCGACGGGCGGCGCGGTGATGGGGAGGACGATCCGGGCCCGGAGGATCACGCTTCGTCGGACGAGGCGGCGGTGCGGCGCTTCTCCTTGAGACGGGCGGCGACCTTGTGGGTCTTCGCCTTGGCCTTGCTGTGTTTCTGGCGGAGCTGCTGCTCGAGCTTCTTGGTCACGAGGTCGATGGCGGCGTAGAGGTCGGCCTCCTTGTCCTCGGCGTAGAGGTCGTTGCCCCGGACGGCGAGCCGGATCGAGCACTTGAAGGTCTTGTCCGGCGAACGGGGCGTGTGGTCCTTCTCGAGGCAGACCCGGGCGTCGAGCAGCCAGCGGTCGATGTGCTCGAGCTTGTCGAGCTTGGCGAGCACGTGCTGCTCGATGGCGTCGGTCAAGGTGACGTTGTGCGTCGTGAGGATGAATTTCATTCCGGGCGGAAGGTGCGTCGGGGACGGGCTGTTTTCAATGCCGAGTCGGAAGGAATCTTGGGCCGATGTGTCCAGTGGTCCGACCGGAGCCAGAAGGGGGCGGTTGGACGGTCGCCGGGCGGGGGGCGAGGTGTGTCGCCCGTGGAGCGGATGCCCGCCGGCGGTCGCAACCAAACTTTCGGCGTGGTGTTGCAGCCTCCATGTCATATCTTGCCGACATGCGCAGATGGACCATGGTCGCGGCCTTGGGATGCGGCCTCAACGGGCTCGCCGTGCGGGCGGTCGCCCCCGCCGACGAGGCGGCGGCGGTCCCCGTGGCGCCGGCCGTCGCCGAAACCCCGGCGAACCCCTACATCGTCATCACCAACCGGAACGCGTTCGGCATCAAGCCGCCGGCACCCCCGCCCGAGCCGGTGCCGGTCGCGCCCGTGGTGGCGCCCCCCAATCTTTTCCTCACGGGCATCAGCCACCTGCATGGCCTGAAGCGCGCGTACCTCGTGGTCAACCGGCCGAACGGCAAGACGCCCGATTATCTATCGGTGGACGAGGGCTATGACGTCGACGGGCTGAAGGTCTTGGGCATCGACCACAAGAAGCAGACCGTGCGGGTGATGAACTCCGGCACGGAACTGACGTTGAACTTCAAGGACAACGGGATGAAGGGTGCACCGGTGCCTCCTCCCGGTCCGGGCCAGAAACCCGCGCAGGGCGGCGCGCCGGCACCAGGGCTTCCGGCCCCGCCGGCTCCGGCCTATACCGCGGCCCCGCTCACCGGGGGAGCGACCATCATCGGCCGTGGTGGAGTGGTCGCCGACAACGCGGCCCAAGCCCCGGCCGCGGCGGCCTACGGCGGTGCCGAGGCAGCGCCCGTCCGACAGGTGCCTTCCCGTCGTGGAGTCTACGTCGCCGGCCAGAACGCCGACGTCCCGTTGGAGCAACCGGTCGGCCACATCGTCGCGCCGTCGGCCATCACCGTCCCGGCAGCTCCCGGACCGGTGGCGAATCCCACCGCCAGCAGCGGAAGGCTTCCGCCACCGCCGATCCCCGGGGCGCGCTGAGCGCCTCGGCGTCGGTCCCGGGAACGACGAAGGCCCGCGATCGCTCGCGGGCCTCTGTCTTGTTGGTGCGCACGGCAGGACTTGAACCTGCACGCCTTACGGCACTACCACCTCAAAGTAGCGCGTCTGCCAATTCCGCCACGTGCGCAAAACGGTCGTGGGTGAAGCTCG
>CANGMH010000399.1 GCA_947454005.1 Verrucomicrobiota bacterium | reverse complement strand
CCAGAAGCTCACCGAGGCCAAGCGCTCGCTGAAGACCGAGAAGATCCGCGACGTGGAGTTCACCACCGTGGTCCTCGAACCGCCGAAACCGAAGGCCGATGCCCCGAAGCCCAAGGAGGACGACGACGATGACGACGACAAGGACGGCAAGACGCCGAAGAAGACGGAGCTGACCTTCGGGCAGGTCGATTCCGCGCTGGTGGTCGGCGATTCGATCAAGGCGATCGAGAGGGTCGTCGCCAAGCTCACCGGCGGTTCGGTGCGGTCGGTCGGCGACACCGCGGAGTTCCAGGGCAGCGAGAAAACCGGGTCGTTCCGCGGTTCGTACGCGTTCGGCTGGGTGAACGTCGCCGCCGTCTCGGGCGTGCTCGGGGCCGGTGCCGACATGCTGCGCCCGCAAGCGGCCGCGCTGGGCATCGACCCGAGGAAAGCGCTCGCGGCGTTCGGCATCGACGGCCTTCGGAGCCTCGCGTTCTCCGCCCAGCAGACGCCCGAGGGCAGCTTCGGCATCTTCGCCGCCGGGGTCCCCGAAGCCAAGCGGACCGGCCTCTTCAAGCTGTTCGCCTTCGAGCCGAAGGACGCCGCGCCGCCCGCCTTCGTGCCGGCGGACGCCGTCCGGTTCCAGCGTTGGCGCCTCAACGGGCAGAAGACCTGGGCCGCGCTCGAATCGATGTTGTCGGAGGTGTCGCCGCAGCTCGGCGGGTTCCTGCAGATGTCGATCAGCGCGCTGGGCAAGGACAAGGACCCGAACTTCGATTTCAAGAAGTCCTTCGTCGGGAACCTCGGCGACGACTACGTGACCTTCGAGAAGGCGCCGAAGGGCAAGACCATGGCCGAGCTCTCCGAACCGCCCGGCCTCACCCTGCTCGGCTCCGGCAACCCCGACCAGCTCGCCTCGGGCTTCAAGGCCGCCGCCGGCCTGTTGCCGACCGGCGGCGAGGAGCCGAAGGAACGCGAGTTCAACGGGAAGAAGATCTTCGGCCTCAAGATGGGCACGCCCGGCCAGCCCGACAGCAAGTTGCTCGAAGTCGCGGCCAGCGGCGGGTTCGTCGCGATGGGGAGCAGCCCGGCGGTGCTCGAGGAGTATCTGCGCAGCGCGGAAGGCAGCGGCAAACCGCTCAAGGATGCTCCCGGTCTCGCCGAGGCGGCGCAGAAGGTCGGCGGCATGGGCACCGGGCTTTTCGGCTACCAGGACCAACGCGAGACCACGCGCGCGATGTGGGAAGCGCTCCGCCAAGGCGGCGGGCTCGGCAAGATGGTCCCGGGCAGCAACCCCAAATCCACGAAGGCGATGGATGAGTGGTTCGATGCCACGCTGTTGCCGCCCTTCGAACAGGTCGCCGGCCACTTCGGCATGACCGTCTACGCCGGCGCATGGGACACGCAGGGCTTCAGCATCCGCGCTTTCGGTCCGAACGCGAAGTGAGCGTTGGCGGTGTCCTGTTCCCCACCGGGCCGCTCTCTCCGAAAGAGGAGCGACGAGCGGGAAAGGTCGCCGCTTCGACGGTCGGACCGTGGATGCTGGCAGAGACGTCGCTTCCGCACGGACCCGCATGAGGGTGGCGGCATTCGGCTGCAGGAATGGATCGCCGTTCCCGTAGAAACTGGAAGCCGGTCGCGGACCATGGTCCGTCCGCGGTTTTCCCGGTTTTTCCGGCACCTAAGCATTGTGCCGCCCGTGGCCCGCACGTCACGATGCATCCCATGTGGCAGTTCCTGCGCCGGATCTCGCTGACCCATTGGATCCTCATCTCGATGCTCGCCGGCGGGCTCATCGGCTGGTTGTTCCCGGCGGAAGCGCAGCAGCTCAAGCTGTTCTCGAACATCTTCCTCAAGGCGATCAAGTGCATCCTGGTGCCGCTCGTGTTCGGCACCTTGGTGGTCGGCATCGCCAGCCATAGCGAAGACCTCAAGGCGGTCGGACGGCTCGCCCTCAAATCCATCTTCTACTTCGAGGTGGTGACCACGCTGGCGCTGCTCATCGGCCTGGTCGCCGTGAACCTCACGCGCCCCGGCGACGGGATGACCTTGCCGGCCCATAGCGCCGCCGAGGGCGTCACCGCCAGCAAGGTCACGCTCTCGGGGATCATCGAGCACATCGTGCCCAAGAGCTTCTTCGAGGCGGCGGCCGCGAACGACGTCCTGCAGGTGGTGTTCTTCGCCATCGTCTTCGGCGTCGCGCTGGCGCAGACCGAGGGGAAGCCGCGCGAGCACATGCTCCAGTTCTGCGAGGGGCTCACCGAGGTGATGTTCAAGTTCACCGGGCTGGTGATGATGTTCGCGCCGATCGGCATCGGCGCGGCGATGGCGTACACCGTCGGCCACAGCGGGCTCGGGGTGCTGCTGAACCTCGCGAAGCTCATCCTCACCCTCTACGCGGCCCTGGCGGTGTTCTGCCTCGTCGTGCTGTTGCCGGTCGCGCTCTGGGCGGGCATCCCGGTGCGCCGGTTCCTGACGACCCTGCGCGAGCCGATGCTGCTGGCGTTCACCACCACGTCTTCCGACGCCGCGATGCCCGAGGCGATGAAGCGTCTCATCGGTCTCGGCGTGCCCAAGCGGATCGTGTCGTTCGTGATGCCGCTGGGCTATTCCTTCAACCTCGACGGTTCCACGCTCTATCTCGCCGTCGCGTCGGTCTTCGTCGCGCAGGCGGCCAAGGTGGAGCTCACCATCGCGCAACAGGTCACGATGCTCGTCACGCTCATGCTCACGAGCAAGGGCATGGCGGGCATCCCGCGGGCCTCGCAGGTCATCCTCGCCGGCACGTTGGTCACCTTCGGCCTGCCGCTGGAGGGCGTCGCCCTCATCATCGGCGTGGACGAGCTCATGGACATGGCGCGCACGACGGTGAACCTGCTGGGCAACTGCCTCGCGACCGCGGTGATGGCCCGATGGGAAGGCGTGAAGCTCGCGCACGAAGGTCCGGCGACCGTCGGGAAATGACCCCGCCGCGCGACGGCTGCCTTGCCGCCGGCGAGCTGAGCTTCCCGGTCCCGATCCCCGCTCCGCGTATGGGCGGCTTCGCGCGGGAACTTTGATCCTTCGTCGTCGGAGAAAACAAAAAAGCCCCGGCTGGATTCGCCGGGGCCCGGTGCGATCGGATCCCCGATCACTTCATGCGGTCGAAGTTCTTCTGGAGGATCTGCCAGTCGGCGAGGCCTTGGACCTTCGCCTTGTGGTCGGCGATGAGCTTGGCCTCGTTGGCGTTCTTGGTCGGGCGGTCCGACTTGTAGAAGATGCCGAACTTACCGGGCCACGCCTCGTCGGCGAGCTTGTAGGCCGCGTACTCATCGGTGACGTCGTGCTCTTTCGGCACCTCGTTGAACACGCCGCCCTTGCGCGGGATGGCCTTGTCGAAGGCGCCGGGGAAGAACTCGACGCACTCGCTGAGGCACTGGATGAAGCTGAACCCGTCGTGGTCCATCGCCGCCTCCATCGTGGCGAGCAGATGGTTGGGGTTCATCGCCGAGGCGCGGGCCACGAAGGTCGCACCGGCGCTGACCGCCTGCTTCACGGGGTTGACCGGACGGTCCGAGCTGCCCCAGACGTCGGTCTTCGACTTGTAGCCGAGCGGCGAGGTGGGCGAGGTCTGGTTCTTGGTGAGGCCGTAGACCTGGTTGTCCATCACCACGTAGGTGAGCTTGATGTTCTTCCGGGCCGTGTGGGTGAAGTGGTTGCCACCGATCGAGAAGGCGTCGCCGTCGCCGCCGAACACGAACACGTGCAGGTCGGGCCGGCTGATGCTCACGCCGCTGGCATAGGGCAGCGCGCGGCCGTGGATGAAGTGCGCGCCGTGGCCCTGCACGAAATACGGGAACCGGCTGGAGCAGCCGATGCCGGCGACGGTGGTCACCTTCTCGTGCCACAGCTTGCGGCGTTCGATGAGCTTGAAGT
>CANGMH010000398.1 GCA_947454005.1 Verrucomicrobiota bacterium | reverse complement strand
GCGACGTGGAGCAGCGACGCACCGGTCAACGGCGTGAAGGCGGAGACCATCGTCGTCCGGTGGTGGAGCAGCGAAGGCTCCGCGCGGACCGCGGCCGCGACGGCGTCCGGATCATCGAGCAGGACCGGCGCGATCGCCGGGTCGTCCAGCACCGCGCCGCGGTCGAGCAGGAGGCGCAGGCAGCTCGGGAAACGGTCGGACCGAAAGTACATCTCGGTCAGCCATCGGACCAACGTCTTGCCGCGGACCGTCGCCCGGGGCGAGAGACCTGCGTCGAGGAGCGAAAGCATCCTGTCGAGATCGTGGATCTCGGTCGCGCCGACGAATGCTTCGCCCAGGTCGCTCATCAGGTCACGCTGGTCGCGGCATGACGGCGGACCGATGGCGATGCCTCCTGCCCGGGCACGCTCATCGTCCGGCGCCGCGCCCGGTGTACTTCAGGTCGTTGGTCTGCCTGATGCCGGTCTTCGGTTTGTAGAGCAGGCCGAACTTCGCGAGGTTGCTGCTAACGGTGGTGAGGTTGCCGATCATCTCGCCGAACTGCGTCCGCAACGCCTCGTCCTTCAGCGCGGCTCCGGCCATGCCCTTGCCGGCCTGCAGGTCGGCGGTGATCAGCTTGAGGTCGCCGGTGGCGTCCGCGGCCTTGTGGAGCGCCGCCTGCAGGTCGGGCTTGGCGGCATCGACCGTGGATTGGAGGTTCGAGGCGGTGTTGATCAGGGTCAGGGAGAGGGTGTTCAGGTTGCTGAAGGTGAGCCCGACCATCGGTCCGTTGGTCGCGATCACGCCCTGGACGTCGCCGACGGCGGCCTCGGCGCGTTCGGAGACGCGCCGGAAGTTGACGGCGGTGGCGGCGAGGTTGGTGAGGACCTGCTCGCTGAGGAGCACCTTGTCGACGCGGGCCACGGCGCCGTTGATCCGGTCGACGGCGGTGTCGAGCTTCTGCATGAGCCCCATCGCCGAACGGGCCGCCTCCTGGAGATTGAACGGGACCTGGGCCCGCACGACCGCGCCGTCCTTGAGCGCCTCCTTCTCGTTCTTCGTCGGCACGACCGAGATGTACTGGTCGCCGAGGAAGCCGCTCTGCTCGACCTCGAACCGGGCGTCGGCGTAGATGGTGAACTTCTTGAGGATCCGCGTGGTGATGGCGACCGTGCGTCCGTCGGCGTTGAGCTCGATGAGGTCCACGGTCCCGACCGGGACGCCGGAGACGAGCACCGCCGCGCCGGCCTTGAGGCCGCCGACGTTCTCCGCGCGGATGATCACGCGGTAGCTCGGGGTCAGGAGGCCGCGGCCCTTGCTGAAGTTCACCAACAGGAGCGCGATGACCATCAGCGCGAGGAAGACGAACAGGCCGACTTTCGTGGCGTTGCGGGAGGAGTCCATTTCAGGCGAAGGATTGGCTGTCGGCGGGCACGATGCCGTTGACGAAGTTGTGCACGACCGGGTCGGTCGAGGAAAGGATGTCGGCGCTCGGACCGTCGGCGTAGATGACCCCCTCGTTGAGCATGAGGATGCGCTTGCTGATGCGCCGCGCGCTGGCCATGTCGTGCGTCACCGCGATGCTGGTGACATGGAGCTGCTCCCAGACCCGGTGGATCAACTGGTCGATGCGCGCCCCGGCGACGGGGTCGAGTCCGGTGGTCGGCTCGTCGTAGAGCAGGATCTCCGGCCGGTAGATGATCGCCCGCGCGAGTCCGACGCGCTTGCGCATGCCGCCGGAGAGCTCGCCCGGTTTCTTCCCCTCGATGCCGCGCAGTTCGACCATCTCGAGCGCTTCGGCGACGAGCTTCCGCATCTGTGCCTCCGTGTGCCGGCGCTCGCGTTGCAGCACGAAGCTCACGTTCTCGTAGACCGTCAGGCTGTCGAACAGCGCCGCCATCTGGAAGAGCATGCCGAACTTGCGCCGGACCTGGAGCAGCTGCCGCTCGTCGAGGCAGCACAGGTCCTGTCCCTCGACCAGCACCTGGCCTCGGTCGGGCTGGAGCAACGCGATGAGATGCTTGAGCAGCACGCTCTTCCCGCCCCCGCTGCGGCCGATGATCACGACGGCCTCGCCCTTCTCGATTCGGAGGCAGGTGCCGCGGAGCACCGGCTGCGGGCCGAAGCCTTTCCAGAGGTCGCGGACTTCGATCATGCGTCAGCCTTTGAACAGCCGCGTGAGGAAGAGCGTGAGGAAGAAGTTCGCCACGAGCACCGTGATGCTCGAGTAGACGACCGCCTCGGTCGTCGCCTTCCCGACGCCTTCTGCGCCTTGCTGGCAGCTCAGCCCCTTGTAGCAGCTGATGACCGCGATCGCGGCCCCGAACAAGGTCGCCTTGATCAGCCCGGTGACGACGTCCGCCGGTGCCGTGTAGCGGTTCATGTTCGCGACGTAGTAGGCGCTGTCGATGCCCAGCAGGTGGGCGCCGACCATCCAGCTCGCGAAGATGCCCACCGCCACCGCTTCCGCCGTCAACAACGGCGCCGCGACGGTCGCCGCCAGCAGCCGGGGGACGACCAGGTAATCGACCGGATGCGTCGCCAAGGTCCTCAGGGCGTCGATCTGCTCGGTCACCTTCATCGTCCCCAGCTCGGCGGCCATGGCCGCGCCCACCCGGCCGGCGATCATCAGGCAGGCGAGCACCGGTCCCAGCTCGCTGCACATGCCGACGCTCACCACCGCGCCGGTCGCGGTGTCCATCTTGACCTTGTGGAACTGGAAGTAGGTCTGCGCGCAAAGGACCATGCCCGTCGCCGCGCCGGTGGTGATGACGACGCTCTGGGACTTCACGCCGATGAAGTGCAGCTGCTCGACGAAATCGCGCCAGGACGGCCGCTGGTGGCGTAGGGAGCGGATGGCCTCGCCGGCGATGTGGGCGAGCTCGCCGAGCTCGCTGAACAGGTAGCGGACCCGCTGTTGGAGGATTGGGACGACCATGTCGCGGGGCGACCGTAGCGTGTTTCCCCGGAGAGGAAATGCCGATTTGCCCGGCGTTCCGCCTCCGGCACGGCGGACCCGCGCACGGAGACCTCCCAAAAATGCCTTTCCCCCTTGGCTGGCGTCCCCCACATTTGCCGCTCGTTTTATGGACGTGAGACTTCCGAAGATAGGCGACAACGCGGACAGCGGCACCGTTGTCAGCATCTTGGTCAAACCGGGCGACGTGATCGCCGTCGGCCAGACGATCATCGAGCTGGAGATGGAGAAGGCGGTCGCGCCCATCCCTGCCAGCGCCGGAGGCACCGTGGGCGCCATCAAGGTCAAGGAAGGCGACAAGATCTCGGTCGGCACCGTCATCCTCACCGTGGAGGGCGCTCCGGGCGCGACGCCTGCCGCCGCCGCCACGACGACCAAAGCCGCGGCCCCGCGGCCCGTCCAGCGCGCGGTGTCCGCCGCCGATGACGACGACGAAGCGCCGCTCGCCGACGACGGGGAAGACGGTCCGACGCCTGGTGCCTCGCCCTACGTCCGCAAGGTCGCCCGCGAACTCGGCATCAAGCTCGGCCGCGTGGCCGGAAGCGGCAACGGAGGCCGGGTGCTCATCACCGATCTGGCCCGCCACGTGTCGCGGCTGGAGAAGGCCGTCGCCCGCGCCGGCCGCTACGCCGACGAGCCGAAAGGCCTGCACTTCCCGCTCGTCGGCACCGATTTCTCGGTCTTCGGGCCGGTCACCAGCGAGCCGCTTTCCGCGCTCCGCAAGGTCATCTCCGCCCGGATGGTCGAGAACAGCGTGACCTTGGCCCATGTCGCCCAGTTCGACGACGCGGACATGAGCCGCATCGAGGCGCTGCGGAAGCAGTTCAAGGCCGCCTACGAGAAGGCCGGCGCGAAGCTCACGCCCACGCCGTTCATCATCAAGGCACTGGTCGCCGCGCTGAAGAAGCACCCGAAGTTCAACGCCAGCGTCAACGAGGTCGCCG
>CANGMH010000397.1 GCA_947454005.1 Verrucomicrobiota bacterium | reverse complement strand
GACGTGGAGGATGGGGACGGCGAAGGTCTCCTGCACGCGACGCAGGCACGGAAGGATCCGTTCTTTGAGCCGCGCGTCGAGGCTCGCGAGCGGCTCGTCGAGCAGAAGGAGGCGCGGAGCGGACAGCAGCGCGCGTCCCAACGCGACGCGCTGCTTCTCGCCGCCGGACAACCGGTCGATGCGCCGCTCCGCCAGACCGCCGATGTCGAGCACCTCGGTGACCTGGGCGAAGCTGAAGGACGTGCCGTCCTCCGCCGACGGCTTGTGCCCGTAGAGCAGGTTGTCCCGGACGGAGAGATGCGGGAACAGCGCGAGGTCCTGCGGGACGTAACCGATGCCGCGCCGGTGAGGTGGCACGGACAGGCCGGCCGCGGTGTCGGTGAGCGTCCGGCCGTCCAGCCGGATCAAGGCCGACGAAGGCCGGCGCAGTCCCGCGATGATGTCGAGCAACGTGGTCTTGCCCGCGCCGGACGCTCCGAAGAGGCCGGTGACATGCGCGGTCAGCTCGACGTCCGCTTCGAGCGTGAAACCGGGCAACGGCGCGCGGACACCTTGGAGCAGCAGGCTCATCGCGGTCCTCCTTTCCCGCGCAGCAACCAAGAACTGGTCCAGACGGCGAGGAACGCGATGGCCGCGGACACTCCGAGCAGGCGCAGCGCATGGTCGTCGTCGCCGAGCTGCACCGACTGGTAGATCGCCAGCGACAGCGTGGCGGTCTTCCCCGGGATGTTTCCGGCGAGCATGATCGTCGCGCCGAACTCACCGAGCGCGCGGGCGAACGCGAGCACCGTCCCCGCGAGGATGCCGCGGGCCGCCAGCGGCAACGTGATGGTGATGAAAACGCGGACGGGGCCCGCGCCCAGCGTCGCAGCGATCTGCTCCAACCGCGCATCCACCTCCTCGAAGGCCACCCGGGCCGAGCGCACCAGCAACGGCAGCGACATCACCGCGAGCGCGACGACCACCGCGCGCCAGGTGAAGACCACCTCCAGACCGAGGGTGTCCTGGAGGAACGCGCCGAGCGGGCCGCGGCGTCCGAGAAGCTTGAGCAGGATCAGGCCCGTGGCGACCGGCGGCAGGACCAAGGGCAGGGTGACCAAGGTCTCGACCACCGACTTGCCGCGCCACTCCCGCCGGGCCAACGACCACGCGATCGCCAGACCGACCGGGAGCATCGCCAGCGTGCTCAACGCGGAGACCCAGACGGTGAACCCGATTGTCTGCCAATCTTCGGCGGTCATGCGGGCCTATTCGCGGACGATGAAGCCATGCCGCTGGAACACCTCGCCTGCTGCCTTGCCGGCGAGATGCCCGAGGAACCGCCTCGCCGCCTCTGGCTGCTTCGCCTCTTTCATCAATGCCATCGGGTACGAGATCGTCGGTCCGTCGGCGGCGGGGATCTCCAGCGCGACCTTCGCCTTCTTCGTGATGGCGGCGTCCGTCCGGTAGACGATGGCGGCGTCCACGTTGCCCGACTCGACCGCGGCCAGCGCCGCCCGGACGTTCTCGGTCGGCACGACCTTCGGCTCGACCGCGGTCCACAGGTCCTGGCGGGTCAGGTATTCCTTCGCGTAGATTCCTGCGGGCACCGACTTCGGCTCCGCCAACGCCAGACGCTTCACCGTGTCCCCAGCCAGGTCTTTGGCGGACGCTACGGCCAAACGGCTTTCGCTGCCGACGATGATGACGAGCGTGTTGCCGAGCCGGCTCTTCCGCGTCGATTCGATGACGAGATGCTTCTTCGCCAAGGCATCCATCTTCGCCTCGTCCGCCGAGAAGAAGACGTCGGCCGGCGCGCCCTCCTCGATCTGCCGCGCGAGTTGGCTGGAGGCGCCGAAGTTGAAGACGAGCTTGTCGCCGGATCCGTGCTGGTAGGCCGCGGCGATCTCTTTGAGCGGTTCCAAGAGGCTGACGGCGGCGAAGACGTTGATGTCGGCCGCCAAGAGACGGCCGGCCAGGAACGCGATGGCCGACAGCCCGGTCAGGATCCGCGCGGGACGGGAGATGTGCTTCATGGTCATGAGGAGGGATGTCGCCCGGACACCCGGCCGGCCTTTCACCGTCCGCCGGTGATCACCGGTCCCTTCCCTCATTTCATCCCGGGCCACGGTGTGATGGCGTTGAGCGCCGGGACGATCTTGCGGCGCAGTTCCAGGAAATCGACCTCACCCGTGTGGCGGTACAGCACCTTGCCGTCGGGCGCGACGAGCAGCGTGTGGGGCAAGGGACCTTTCCACTCGGGATCGAGCGCCTCGGTGAGCTTGTCCTCGTCGGTCTCGCCGTAGATGAGGTTCCGGGCCGAGGAATGATGCTTCTGGAGGAACTTGAGCACCATGTCCCTCTCGTCGGGCATCTGCGCCGCGACGGTGACGAGCTCGAAGTCCCGTTGGCGGAAGCGCAGGCGGGTGTCCACGAAATCGTCGAACTCGGCCACGCACGGACCGCATCGGGTGGACCACACGCTGATGAGCCGGAGCTTCCCGCTGCCCTTGTTCTCGCGGAGCGCCTTGAGCGCGGCGGCGTCGGCGGTCGCGAGCGCGACGGGTTCCTTGCGGACCTTCTCCAGCCAGCGCGCGTTCGCGTCGGTCTTGCCGGCCCATTTGGTCGAGCAGCCGAAGACCTTGGTGTCCTTCAGCCGGGGTTCCTTTCCTTCCAGCAGGTCGTCCATCGCGTTGCGCAGGTCGCGCGACTTCACGAGGTCGAGACGCTCGGCGTCGTCGATGCGCCCGCGGTAACGGAGCACGCGCTGCCGGTCGAACAGGAAGACGTGGGGCGTGGCGACCGGTCCGTATTTCAGCGACACGGCCTCGGTCTCTCCGTCGTAGAGATAAGGGAAGTTGTAGCCGCGTTCCTTGGCGCGGGCCTTCATGTCGTCGAGGTCGTCGCCGAGGTCGGTGTAGCCCAGTTCATCCGCGCGGACCGCGGCGGGGCTGTTCGGCGAGATGGCGACCACGGCGACGCCCTTGGTCCGATAGTCGCGGACGAGTTCCTTGATGCGCTCCTCGTAGGCCTGAGCGGTCGGGCAATGGTTGCAGGTGAACACCACCGCCAGCAGCTGGGCGTCCTTGTACTCGGCGAGGGTGTGGTTCTTGCCGTCCACACCGGGCAGGTCGAAATCCGGCGCGGCGGAGCCGAGCGGCAAGGTGGGATGGTCCTCCGCGAGGGCGATGGATGCGGCGAGGATCGCGAGCAACAGGGCGAGGGGTCTCACAGGTCCCGAGGATGGAAGCGGCGCGACGGCGCGAGCAAACCGATTCTTGGCGGAGACCCGGTGCGGTCCGGCCGCGAAGGGTTGCGTCGGGACCGGCGGCGGCGATTCTCCCGCGCATGGAACGGCTTGGGCTAAACCGGAGCGGCTACTTCGGCGAACGCATCGACATCGATATCACATTGGAGGCCTGTGCCGCGGCCGCGCGGCGCAGCGGCTGGAAGGTCGGGTCGTTCCCGGCCGGCGCGCTCGGCCTGATGGCGCTGCACCGTCCGGCGCCGGCGGGGAGCGTCTCCGCGCCGCGCGTCTATCTGTCGACGGGGATGCACGGCGACGAGCCGGCCGGACCGCTCGCCGCACGGCGCCTGCTGGAAGAGGACCTCTGGCCGGCCGCGGAGATCTGGTTGCTGCCGTGCCTGAACCCGGACGGCATCCGGGCCAACACACGGGAGAACGCGGGCGGCATCGACATCAACCGGGATTACCGCCATTTCCGCAGCCAAGAAGCCCGCGGTCATGTCGAGTGGCTCGGGCATCAGCCGCCGTTCGACCTCACCTTGCTACTGCACGAGGACTGGGAATCGCACGGGTTCTATTGCTACGAGCTGAACCCGGACCGGAGACCGTCGCTCGCCGAGGTGATGATCGAGGCGGTCCGCCCCGTCTGCCCGATCGACGGCTCCGAGACGATCGACGGGCG
>CANGMH010000396.1 GCA_947454005.1 Verrucomicrobiota bacterium | reverse complement strand
GTGCAGAGCGACGGCGGACCGGTCGTGTCGTACCAATGGCGGCGCAACGGGACGGCTCTCCCGGGGCAGACGCTGGCCGTCCTCACGATCCCGACGGTCGCATCGGTGACGGACATCGCGGGCTACGACTGCGTGGTGAGCAATCCTGCGGGCACCGCGACCAGCAGGACCGCGAAGTTGACGGCGCCCGGGACGATCGTGGCCTGGGGCGGCAACATCGCAGGCCCTTCGGCGCCGCCCCCGGCGCCGCCTTCAGCGATCGCCGGGCAGGTCGTGTCCGTCTCGGCCGGCTACGGGTTCGGCGCGGCCCTCCTCCGCGATGGCACGGTCGCGGCTTGGGGCGACGACACCTACGGGCAGATCCAGGTGCCTGCCGGGCTGTCCGGTGTCCGCGCCATCTCGGCGGGATACTACCACTCGATGGCGTTGATGTCGGACGGCACGGCCAGGGCATGGGGCGACCCGACTTTCGGCAAACTGGAAGTGCCTGCCGGATCCGGACCCTTCAAGGCCGTCGCCGCCGGATGGCGGCACAGCGTGGCGTTGCGGGCCGACGGCACGGTCGTCGCTTGGGGCGAGAACGTCCTGAACCAGACGAACGTCCCGGCGGGACTCGAAGGGGTCCGGGCCATCTCGGCAGGCGGAGAGCATTCCGCGGCCTTGCTCGGCGATGGCTCGCTGGTGATGTGGGGGCGGCGCGCAGAAGGCCAATGCACCGTGCCCGAAGGCCTTGGGCCGGTGGTCGCCGTCGCCGCCGGTTGGCAGCACACCTTGGCGCTCAAGCCGGACGGGACGGTCGTGGCGTGGGGCAAAAACGATTCCGGGCTGACCCAGGTCCCGCCCGGTCTGGCCGGAGTGGTCGCCATCGCGGCAGCGGTCGACCAAAGCCTGGCTTTGAAGCAGGACGGCACGGTGGTCACGTGGGGCGGCACGGGGGGGCTCTCGCAGGTCCCCGCCGGTCTGCGCCAAGTCACGACGATCGCCGCAGGCGGCGTTTTCTCGATGGCGACGACGTTGGAGCCGGTCATCGTTTCCCAACCGGCTTCGGCGACGGTGAACCCTGGGGCCTCGGCGATGTTCCAAGTGGTGGCCGGCGGCGGTCCGACCTTGGGATACCAGTGGCGCAAGGGCGGCGACCCGCTGGCCGGCGAGACCCACGACTCGTTGACCTTCACCCATGCTGTCGACACCGACTCCGGCACCTACGATGTCGTGGTCACCAACGTCACCGGAACGGTCACGAGCCTTCCAGCGACCCTTATCGTGCGGACGGCGCCGTCGATCACCACGGCCCCGACCAACCAGACGGTGAACCCCGGGGAACCGGTGACTTTCCGTGTGGTCGCGGCCGGAAGCCCGACGTTGGCCTATCAATGGCGCAAGGGCGGGGATCCGCTGCCGGGACAGACCACGGATACGCTGCAGTTGCCTCCGGTCGGATCGAACGACGCCGGCACCTACGACGTCGTCGTCACCAACCTTGCCGGCTTCGCCACCAGCACCGGTGCGGTGCTGACCGTGCGGACGGCGCCGTCGATCACCGCGAGCCCGACCAACCAGACGGTGAACCCCGGGGACCCGGTGACCTTCCGGGTGGTCGCGGCCGGAAGCCCGACGTTGGCCTATCAATGGCGCAAGGGCGGCGATCCGCTGCCGGGACAGACCACGGATACGCTACAGTTGCCTCCGGTCGCATCGACCGACGCCGGGATCTATGACGTCGTGGTCACCAACCTTGCCGGCTTCGCCACCAGCACCGGTGCGGTGCTGACCGTGCGGACGGCGCCGATGGTCGTGGCCTTGGGGGACGTGCCGGTCGTCAACGGCGATTTCGGACTTCCTGTGCCATCGAACGGCGACGGCAACGGATGGGCCAGTTCGACGATCGACTCCGCAGGCGGATGGCGGAGTTCAGGCGGCAATCCCGGCGGGTTCTTCATCTTGAACGATTCCGGCGGAGCCAATGATCCTCGGATCGCACAAGTGGTCGGCGGTCTGGTCCCGGGCGCCACCTACGTGGTCACCGGCGACCGTGCGAACCTGCTGGGTTCCGGCGATCCTGCCGCTGAATCGTTCGCGGTGGACATCGACGGGGTGACAATCGCGACCTTCCGCCGGCCGCTGAGCGGTTGGGAGCCGTTCCAGGCGACATTTGTCGCCACCGCCACGTCCGCGGAGATCGCGTTCCGGGGCGAGGTCAACGGGGATGACACCGACTACGCCATCGACAACATACGGGTCCAGTCGCGGACGGATTCCGGGCTCGCGGGACGGACCGCGAATCCCGGTGAAACGGTGAGCTTCTCGGTGATGGCGACGGGAAGCCCGACACTGACGTATCAGTGGCGTAAAGACGCGTCGCCCTTGACGGGCAAGACGGAGCCGACGCTGACCTTGGTCGGCGTGACGGCGGCGGACGCCGGCACCTATGACGTCGTGGTCACCAATCTTGCCGGCTTCGCCACCAGCACCGGCGCGGTGCTGACGGTGCGGACGCCGCCGTCGATCGCCATCGATCCGGTCGGACGGACGGTCAACCAAGGCGACCCGGTGAGCTTCACCGTCACCGCCACCGGCAGCCCGACGCTGACGTATCAGTGGCGCAAAGGCCTGTCGGCCTTGCCGGGGAAGACGGAGCCGACGCTGACCTTGTCCGGCGTGACGCCGGCGGACGCCGGGAGTTATGACGTGGTGGTGAGGAATCTTGCCGGAAACGTCACGAGCGCGGCGGCGATGCTGGAAGTGCGGACGCCTCCGGTGTTCGCGCAGAACCCGGATGCCCGGACCGTGTTCTACGACTTCACCGCGGATCCGCTGGCGGCCGGACTCCTGGAGGTCGGCGGCAACGGCGTGAATCCCGCCCCGTATGTGGCCAGCGGTGGAAACCCTGGGGGCTTCTTGGCGCTGACCTACCCGGCCGGCGATATCTTCACCTCCGTGGTGTTCGACAACCTGGACGACGGCAAGATCGTCTCCGCGTTCAATTTCAAGGCGGACCTCCGGCTCGGCAACAGCTCCGGCGACCGCGCGGCCGATGGTTTCAGCATCAGTTTCGCGCGGGCCAACGACCCGGTGCTCGCGAGCCTCGGCGCGAAGAACAACCAGGGCAATTGGGCCGGAGGTTTCGCGGAAGGCGGCACCACGACCGGCATCGCCATCGATTTCGACACGTGGGCCGGCAACGGTTTGCCCGACGGACCCGACATCGAGGGCATCATCGTCCGCGTCGACAACGTGACGGTCCTCCGGCAATCGATGCCGACCCGGCATGGTGCATGTGACGATACGACCAGCCTGCAGACCGGCCCTCGCGATGCGACGTACTGGAACAACGGCGGGTCTCCCTACGATCCGCTTTCCTGGGCCGGGTTGTGCTGGGTTCCTTTGGAGGTCGATCTCGACCCAGCAGGCAAACTCACGGTCCGGTTCAAAGGAGCGACGCTGCTGGACCATTTCCAGACGACCTACCTGCCCGGGGCCGGTCGGCTCGTGCTGGCGGGCCGGACCGCAGCCGCGAACGAGCACACCCACTTCGACAACATCGGGATCACGACGCGCTCGGTGACAAGCTTGGTGGGACAGACGGTGAACCGGGGCGACACCGCGACGTTCACCGTGTCCGTTTCGGGCAATCCTGCTCCGACCTATCAGTGGCGCAAGGGCGGCGAATCCTTGCCGCACCAGACCTCGGCGACATTGACCTTGGTGGGCGTCACCGATGCCGACGACGCGGATTATGACGTGGTCGCCACGAACCCGGCGGGCAGCGTGACGAGCAACGCGGCGCATCTGACGGTGCGAAGGGCACCTTCGATCACCACGGACCCGTTGAGCCAGACGGTGAACCCGGGAGACCCGGTCACCTTCCGGGTGGTCGCGGCAGGGAGCCCGACGCTGACGTATCAATGGCGCCTCAGCGGCGACAACCTGGCCGGCCAGGTGTCGGACACATT
>CANGMH010000395.1 GCA_947454005.1 Verrucomicrobiota bacterium | reverse complement strand
TTTCCCGCATCACAACGACGAGACCCTTTGGCGCGACGAATATGGGGGCGCGGTGTGCATCGGATCGTCGTCGGGCGTCACCGTGCGCGACCTCCGCGTCCGACGCGGACAGAACGGGATCATCCTCGACCGCGTCGACGGCTCGGCCATCTACGACAACGACTGCTCGTTCCTCTCCGGCTGGGGGCTCGCGTTGTGGCGCAGCAGCACGAACAGGGTCAGCCGGAACGCCTTCGACTTCTGCGTCCGCGGCCACGTCGAGGGTGTCTACAACCGCGGGCAGGATTCCGCCGGCATCCTCTGCTTCGAACAATGTAACGACAACGTGTTCGCCGAGAACTCCGCGACCCATGGCGGCGACTGCTTCTTCGGCTTCGCGGGACGCGAGGCCATCGGCGAGACCTGGATGGACCGCGAACGCGGACGCCTCCGCAAGGAGACCGGCAAGCAGGAGGTGGACGACCTGATCCGACCGCCCGACGCACTCGTGCGCACGATGAGCGCGCTGGGCTGCAACCGGAACCTGCTCGTCGGAAACGACTTCTCCTACGCGCCCGCGCACGGCATCGAGATGACCTTCTCCGAGGGCAACCGCTTCGTCCGGAACCGGATCGTCGAGAACGCGATCTGCGGCGTGTGGGGCGGCTATTCGTCGCACACCCTCATCGCGGAGAACGAGTTCACCGGCAACGGGGGCATGGCCTACGGGCTGGAGCGCGGCGCGATCGACATGGAACATGCCGCCGACAACCTCATCGTCGGCAACCGCTTCGTGGACAACAAGGCGGCGGTCCATCTCTGGTGGAACGAGAGCGCGCTGATGAGGTTCCCGGGCGTCGCCGGCAACGAACGCGGCGTGACCGGCAACGTGATCGCCGGGAACCGGATCGAGATCAACCGCGATGTGCCGTTCGCCAAGCTGGGCCGGGACGAGAAACTGGTCGTGCTCCAGCTCCGCGGTCCCCGCGGCGGCCACGTGACGAACAACATCTACGCCGCGAACGAGGTCCGCCTGTCGCACCCGCAAGCGGTGGAGTTCGCCATCGAGCCGGGCTGCGAACCGGTCACGAGCGGCGCGAAGCCGGTGTACCCGGAGCCGTCGTATCACGCGCTGGGCCGCCGGCGGCCGGTCGGCGCCCGGCCGGACCTGCGCGGTCGCGACCAGATCATCATGGACGAATGGGGACCGTGGGACCACGAGAGCCCGCTGCTGCGTCCGGCGAAGGCCGGGGCGAACGAGCACGCGTACGAGTTGTTCGGCGTGGAGCCGCCGGTCGCGGTGAAGGTGCTCGCGGGCGATGTGACGCCGGTCGTCGAGCCGGGCAAGCCCGTCCGGCTGCGGCTGAGCGGCCGCCCGGGCGTGACGAGCTATCGCGTGCTCCTGACCGCCGGTTCGTACACGCATGGACTCGGCGGGACGCTGATCGCCACCGAGTGGCAGCTGAAAGTTTTCCCGTGGACCACCGCCACGGACCCGCGCACCGATCTCTTGGCGTGGCGTCGGCTGGCGGACGGACCCGAGGCGCTGGCGGCCACGGCGTCCGCGCTCGACTTCGCCTATGGCTGGGGCGGCCCGCGCACGATGAAGCTCTCCGACGCGATCACCGCGCGCGGACCGGGCAACGACCGGTTCGGCATGGTCGCGCGCACCCAGTTGAAGTTGCCGGCGGGCCGGTGGCGCATCACGACGCAGAGCGACGACGGCGTGCGCGTGCTGATCGACGGCCGTCCCGTCATCGAGAACTGGAACTGGCATGGCCCGACGACCGATGAAGCCGTCTTCACCCAGCCGCGCGTCGGCGATGTGGATCTCGTCGTCGAGCACTTCGAGATCGACGGCTTCGCCACGCTGCGCGTGGACATCACGGCGGAATGACCGTCACCCAAGACCGGGACGCGTCACCCGTGGCTTCTGGTGCGTGCACTCGCCGGGCCGGTGTTTCGGCGACGGCCTATTTGCCGGGAGGCTTGCCCCCGGCGGCGAGCATCACCTTGTGCAGGGCCTCGATGGTCTCCTGCGATGGCTTGAAATTTCCCGGACGATGCCCCTCCGCGATCATCAACGGCGTCCAGCCGGATCGGTTCTTCCGGTCCCAGATCTCAGGCTTCGCGCCGTGGTCGGCGAGGAACTGGATCACCTTCGGCAGGTTCTTGTAGGCCGCGGCGTGCATCGCGGTCTCGCCGTTGGCATCGACGGCGTCCACGTCCGCGCCAAGTTTGAGCAGTAGTTCCGCGGCTTCGAGGACCTCCGGCTCCTCGCCGGCCTTCTCGTTGGCGGCGTCGGTCCCGACGACATCACCGCAGGCGGCGATCAACGGCGTGCAGCCATCGGCGTTCGCCAGCGATGGATCGGCGCCCAGCTCGACCAGCAACCGCATGTAGGCCACGTCCGCTGTGGCGGAGGCCATCAGGAACGGCGTCGCGCCGAGCTTGTTGTACAGACCGGGCGCCCCGCGTCCCGTCTTCAGGCGCCCGTTCACGTCCGCCCCGTGTTCCACCAACTTCCGGATGAACTGGACGTCGCTCAATCTTCCCGAGGCAACCGGAGGCGGGGCCCCGTCGTCCTCCCCGCGGTTCGGTTTGCGGACCCAGGACATGATGTGGAGCGGAGCGAAGCCCGAACGCTGGTCGTTCGGATCCGCGCCGGCCTCGATCAGCGCCAAAGCGAGGTCGAAGTGGCCGTTCTCCACGGCGAGGCTCAACGCGCTGCTGCCCTTGCCCGGGCCTTTGCCGGAGGGCTTCCGGGGGGCCATCGCCTCGTTCACATCGGCTCCCGCCTTCAACAACACGCGGACGACCTCGATGCGACCTTCGCGCGCGGCGAAGAACAGCGGCGTGAAACCCGAATCGGCGAGCGGTGCGCGGAAATCCGCGCCGGCCTTGATCAGCAACCCGACGACCTCCGCATGGCCGTCCGCTGCCGCCCACATCAGGGCGGTCTGACCGCGGCGTTCCTTGGCGTCGACCTTCGCGCCGCGCGAGAGCAGCGCTTTCACCGGACCGGGCTTGCCGGTGCGCGCCGCGGTCATCAGCACGGTCTCGCCGCCGCGTAGGGTCGTGTCCGCGTCCGCCCCGGCGGCGAGGAGCAGTTCCACCAAACGGGTGCTCCCGTTGACACAGGCGAGCGAGAGCGGTGTCACACCGTAGCGGTTCGTGACGTTCACGGCGGCTCCGGACGTCAGCAGCAGCTTGGCCGCCTGGAGATCGTCGCGGTGCGCCGCCCAGTGCAGCGCGGTCATGCCGTCGGCCTTCGGCGCATCCACGTCGGCATGCCGCTGGAGCAGCGCGCGGAGAGCGGCGAGGTCCGACTTCTCCGCGGCATCCGCGACCGGCGACGGGGCGGCCGCGAAAGCGGAAGCGGCCAGGATGAGCGCCAGCCCGAGGACGATCCGTTGCTTGCTCCGTTGGATGCGCATCAGATCGGGAGCGGCTCGAACAACGCGTCCACCTTGCCGTTGCTGTCGGCGAACGAGCCGAGATGGACGCCGGCTTTGTCGAGCAGGGTCAGGTGGAGGTTGGCCAGCGGGGTGGGCTTGGCGAACCGGATGTGCCGCCCGCCCCTCATCCCGTGCGCCGCGCCGCCGGCGACGAGGATCGGCAGGTCCGAGTGGTCATGCACGTTGGGATTGCCGATACCGCTGCCGTAAAGATAGAGCGAATGGTCGAGCAAGGTGCCGTTCCCTTCCTGGGTCGCCCGCAGCTTCCCGATGAACTCCGCGAACAACGACACATGGAAGGCGTTGATCCTCGACATCCGCTCGATCTTGGCCGGTTCGTTGCCGTGGTGCGAAAGCGGATGATGCGGGTCCGGGACGCCGATCTCGGGATAGGTCCGGTTGCTGGTCTCGCGCGCCAGCTGGAAGGTGATGACGCGCGTGACGTCGCCCTGCAACGCCAGCACCTGCAGATCGAACATCAGCCGCGCGTGGTCGGCATACGCGGCGGGGACGCCC
>CANGMH010000394.1 GCA_947454005.1 Verrucomicrobiota bacterium | reverse complement strand
GGGCGGAATGGGCATGAAATGATCCTTGGCGGACCGTCGGCGGGAAATGGCCATCGCGGCATTGTGCTCCGTTCTGTCGGGCCGGTTGCTCGCGTGGTCAGGCGTCCCGGCAACGCCGCGGAAACTTGGCCACGCGGTCGCGCACGAGTCTTTCGCGCATGCCGGCACAGATGCCCGAGGAACGAGCCGTCATCGGGATCGGCTCGCAGCCTGGCTTTTCGAGCGGACCGGATGTCCGGCGAAGGAGTAGACATTCCTGCGCGGAAAAATCCCGCAGATGCACCGGAAGTCCAAGCGCAAGCCGTCGCAACCCTGTTGGGAATGCCGGAGAGACGCCGCCCCTCGGGTGGTCCCCAAGCCGCATCCGAACGGTGGCGGAGAATCGGACACCGGAAGGCGGGGCGGGGCGCATTTGGTGAAGAGACAATCGCGTTGGTTTCCTCAAGAACCGGCAGGGCGGCTCCGTCGTCCGCAGGGCGGCTCGTGACAACGAACGTATCGCCACCAGCTTGGCCGCCTATCGCCGGCTCGCCCCCTCAACACGCCCCGATCGCTTTTCGCCCAACGTGCATGACAGGCCCTAGCCCTCGGTGGAGACCCGCGCCAAGCGCTTCGCCACCTTCTCCCGGCCCAGCACTTCAAGCAGGTGGTACAGGCTCGGGCCGACCAGGCGGCCGGTGCAGGCCACCCGACAGGGTTGCACCAGCGCACCGACCTTCACACCGAGCTCGGTCGCGAGCGCCTTCAGCGTCGCCTCGAGCGAGACCGCGTCGAACCCGGGCAACGCCGCGAAGCGTTCACCCAGCTTCTGCAGGACGGGCATGGCGGCGGGCGCCAGAGCCTTGGCCTTCGCTTCGGGGTCGAACACCACCGCGTCGTCTGCCGCGAAGTAGAAGTCGGTCCACGTCGGCAGCTCTTTGAGCAGCTTGCCCTTCTCCTGCGCGGTGAGCAGCGCGGAGGAGACGTAGCCCGTCGGGAAAGCCGAGGTGTCGATGCCGGCCTTGAGCAGGGCCTCGACGCCGGCCTGGACGAAGCGATCAGGCGCGAGCCGCCGCGCGTGCTCGAAATGGAAGTGCTCCAGCTTCTTCAGATCGAACCGGGCGTTGGCGCGGTTGATGTCGGCCAGCTCGAAACGCGGCGCGATCTCCTCCTTGGTGAAGAGCTCCGGCACGTCCTTGGCCGACCAGCCGAGCAGGCTCAGGTAGTTGATGACGGCCTCCGGAAGGTATCCCTCGTCGACGTAGCTCTGCACGCTCGCGCCCTGGTCGCGCTTGCTCATCTTCGAGCCGTCGAGGTTCAGGATGAGCGGGATGTGGGCGTACTTCGGCGGCTCGACGCCGAACGCGCGGAAGAGGGCCACGTGCTTGGCGGTGTTGCTCAGGTGGTCCTCGCCGCGGATGACGTGGGTGATGCCCATCTCCAGGTCGTCCACCACGTTTACGAAGTGGAACACCGGCACGCCGTCGCTGCGGACCAACACCCAGTCGGGGTCCAGCGCCTCGCGGTCGGTGAGCGGACGGACGACGTCGCCGACGACGAGGTCGGGGATGGTCACCGGTTCGCGGGTCATGCGGAAGAACAGCGCGCCGTCCTTTTCATAGGCGTGACCCGAGGCCTTCAGCTCCTCCGCGCGACGGCGGTACACATCGCCTCGGCGGCTCTGGAAATAGGGGCCGTGCGCGCCATTCACCGGGCCGTCGGCGTCGCCGGTGAGCGGACCTTCATCCCAGTCCAATCCGAGCCATCTCAGGCCGGACAGGATGACGTCCACCGCCGCCTGCGAGTTGCGGGCGTTGTCGGTGTCCTCGATGCGCAGGACGAACGTGCCGCCGGTGCGGCGCGCGTAGAGCCAGTTGAAGAGCGCGGTGCGCGCGCCACCGACATGCAGGTAGCCGGTGGGCGACGGGGCGAAACGGACGCGGACAGGTGCGGACATGGTCCGGGGAAAATACGGGACGCGCCCCGCATCGTCCACGCCTCTTGCGTCACGGAAGCAGCTCGCCGTTCCACACCGTGACCGCGCGGCCGCCGAGGAAGACCCGTTCGCCGGCGACGCGGACGCGCACCTCGCCGCCCCGGGCGCTGGCCTGCCAACCGCGCATCTCGGTCTTGCCGAGCCTCGCGGCCCACCATGGCGCGAGAGTGCAATGGGCCGAACCGGTCACCGGATCCTCGGGCACGCCCACCGACGGCGCGAAGAAGCGGGACACGAAGTCGTGCTCCCCGCCGCCGCGCGCGGTGACGATGACCCCGCGTCCCGGAAGTCTCGCGAGCCCGGCGAGATCGGGCCGCAGCCCGCGGACCGCGTCTTCGTCCGATAGTTCGCACAGGTGGTCGTACCGGCTCCGGCCGACGTGGACCGGCACCGCTCCCAGCGCTTCGGCCAAGCCGGCCGGGATACCGGTCGGCGCAGCGGGACACGACGGGAAATCCATCTCGATCCACCCGTCGCGCCGGGTACAGACGAGCTCGCCGCTCTCCCTCGTGTGGAAGCGTGCGGGCCGGCCCTCTGCCAGCATGCCGGAACCCCAAAGTGCGTGGGCGCTGGCCAAGGTGGCGTGGCCGCAGAGCGCGACCTCGGCGGTCGGCGTGAACCAGCGCAATCCCCAGCCGTCGGTCCGCGGTGCGACGAACGCGGTCTCGGACAGGTTCATCTCGGCGGCGACCTTCTGCATCCAGACCGGATCGGCCGGCGCCGGCAGCAGGCAGACGGCGGCGGGATTGCCCTGGAACTTCTCGGCGGCAAAGGCGTCCACGACGCAGATGGGCAGGCTCATCGCGGGCGAGGTTCCGGCGCGGCCCCCGCGCTTCCAAGCCCGAAGTCCCGTGCGCGCACGCAGCCCTTCGCCAGAAGCCCGGGCAGCATCGGACGCCATTGCCCTCGGGCTGGCGGTGAGACGGCCGATTCCCGGGCGGATCGCTCCGAGGCGGCGGGCGCGTGGAGCTCCGTCGGATCCCTCCTCCGCATGGACGCCGGCCCCGCGGCGCCACACCGCACCTTGGACAAGCTTGGTCTTGCCCTCGGCGGCGCAGAACGGATGCTCCGCGGCTCATGTCACGGATGCTGAAATCCTCGGGCGCGGTCGGGGCGGCGACGCTCATCAGCCGGGTGCTGGGTTTCCTGCGGGAATCGGCCTTCGCGGCGTTCATGGGCGACGGCCCGGTGGCGGATGCCTTCATCTTCGCGATGCAGGTGCCGAACCTCTTCCGCCGGCTGCTCGGCGAAGGCGCGCTCACGGCGGCGTTCATCCCCATCTTCAAGGACAAGGAGAAGAACGCCGGGGAGGCGTCCATGTGGCGCGCCGCCAACGCAGTCATCTGCGCGCTCCTCCTGTTCAGCGCGGGGCTCGTCCTGCTGGCTTGGATGGGATTGACCGGATCTTTGGCGCTCATCCCGATGGGGCTGGACCGCGAGCTGATCGTGCGGCTGCTCCGCGTGATGTTCCCCTACGTCGGGCTCGTGTGCGTGGCGGCGGTGTTCATCGGCATCCTGAACGCGCGCGGCCGTTACTTCATGCCGGCGCTCGGGGCGACGATGTTGAACGTCGCGATGATCGGCAGCGTGTTCGGGCTGGCACCGCGCTTCGGGACCCAGCTCGAGACGCAGGTGTTCGGGCTCGCCTGGGGCCTTCTCTTGGCCGGCTTGGCACAGGCAGCGTTCCAGATCCCCGGGCTCTGGGCCGAAGGATTCCGTCCGCGATGGGTGACGCCTTGGACCGACCCGACCGTCCGCGAGGTCGTGCGGCGGATGGGCCCGGCGACGCTTGGTGTCGCGGCCTACCAGATCAACATCCTGCTCACCCAGGTCCTGGCCGTGACCGAGGGCAAGCAGATCGTCGCTTCGTTCAACTATGCCGTCCGCCTGATGGAACTGCCGCAGGGCGTCGTGGGCATCTCGCTCGCGACCTACCTGCTGACCGAGCTCAGCGGGCTGGCGGCGGAGAAGAAGTTCCCCGAGTTCCGCTCCGCGTTGCGGGAGGGCATGC
>CANGMH010000393.1 GCA_947454005.1 Verrucomicrobiota bacterium | reverse complement strand
TCAAGCCCTTCTACGACCGCCTCATCGCCGCCGGCAAACCTTTCAAAGTCGCCCTCACCGCCGTCATGCGGAAACTCATCCTCCTCATGAACCACCTCCTGAAAAATCCAAACTTCGTCCTCGCTCACTGAACACCGTTGCTGCGCTACCTCGTCAGCCGTGTCCGCCACTTCCTATCGCAGTCGACCTTGCCTTGGACGTTGAGCGCGGAGAGGCGGAAGCGTAGCGTCCAGCCTTCGTCTCCGAGAGCACGTGGCATCACCGCACCGACACGAAATGAGCACACCATCCACCCCATCCGCCTGCGTCGTCCCGCCCTCGGGCGGCAAGGTCATCCGGGCCTTCGGCGACGAGATCACCGTCCACCTGAGCGGCGAGGACACCGGCGGGAAGTACACGATGTTCACCGATGTCACCCCGCCGGGCGGGGGACCGCCGCCGCATCATCACCTGAACGAGGACGAATGGTTCTACGTGCTGGAGGGACGCGCGGAGTTCTTCAGGGACGGTGTCTGGACCGAAGCGCCGGTCGGCACCGCCGCCTACATGCCGCGTGGCGTGGTTCACTCGTTCAGGAATCCGGGCGACAAGCCGCTGCGGATGCTGGTGCAGACGGCGCCGTCCGGGTTCGAGGTTTTCTTCGCCCGCTGCGCGGAGGAGTTCGCCAAGCCCGGTCCACCGGACATGAAGCGCATCGTCGAGATCAGCGCCGAGTACGGCATCCACTACTCCCAGCTCGGATGAGAATGGAACGGCCCGAAGAAGCGCCGCGGCGAAAGGCGGCGGGGCACCACGATCGCGATCACTCCGACCAATGGTCGTCTCCGTGGACGCCACAGCGTGAGGCCACCGATTTGAGTACCCCGCCATCCCTATGACCATCCAGAACATCGGGGTCATTGGGGTCGGGGGCGTCGGGGGCTATTTCGGAGGGAAGCTGTGCCGTCTGCTCCGGGATGGAAGCGGTGTCACCGTCTCGTTCGTCGCTCGCGGTGAGCATCTGCGCGCGATCCAGGAGTCCGGGTTGCGGTTGAGCTCGGAGGAGGATGGCGATCAGGTCTGCACGCCGTCGCTCGCGACCGACGATGTCCGGGACCTGCCGCGGTTGGATCTTTGCCTGGTCTGCGTCAAAGAATTCGACCTGACCGCTGTGTTGTCCCGGTTGGAGCCGCGTCTGGGCGACCGATCGATCGTGCTGCCTCTGCTGAACGGCGTGGATGTCCACGCCAGGGTCAGGGCGGTCATCCAGAAGGGCATCGTCCTGCCGGCCTGCGTGTATGTCGGGACCCATATCGGGCGTCCGGGCGAAGTGATCCAGAAAGGCGGGGCGTGCCGGATCCTGTTCGGTCCGGATCCCCAGCGCCCGGATTTTTCGCCGGACGCGGTCGTCGGACTATTCGACCGGGCGGGGATCCGGTCGACGTGGACCCCGGCGATACAGACCGAGATCTGGAAGAAGTTCATCTTCATCAGCGCCTTCGGCCTGGTGTCGGCCGCCAGCGGCAAGACGTTGGGGGAGATCCTGGAGGACGACCGGCTGCGGAGCGATGTCCAGCGGGTCGTGATGGAGGCCATCTCGCTCGCGCGAGGCTCGGGCGTCCCGCTGCCGGAAGACATCGCGGAGTCGTCCTTGTCGAAGGCGCGAAGTTTCCCCTTCGAGACCAAGACATCGTTCCAGAGAGATTTCGAGCGCATCGACCGGAAGGACGAACGCGACCTCTTCGCCGGCTCGATGATGCGGATCGCGGACCGCTTGGGCATCGCGGTGCCGAGGACCCGAGAACTGGCGACGGTGCTGGCGGAACGAAAACCGGTCCGGCCCGATCCGGCGTCCTGACCGGCCGGAGGGGAATCGACGTTTGGAGCAGGCCTCGGCGGCCCCGGTGAACTTGCCTCTGGCGGGGTAGATCAGGACTGCCCTCCGGGGTGCGACCAGAAGTGGCGGTCAGTCGAGGAGGTAAGAGGGAAGATCCCGGTAGGCGTGCCCGAAGAGGTCGGCGGCTGCTTCCTACCCATGGAGGTCCCTGGCAGGACAGATGGGGCCGCGCGGCAGCGCGGACCCTACCCAAGATGGTAGGGACGGGCTGCCGCCCGTCCGTGGATTCTTCCCGCGTCGTCGGGAGTTCCGCCTTCAGGCACCTAGACCGCACACCCTGCCCGCAGCGCCTGCTCGGTGAGGCCTTCGAGCTGCGGTGCCGGCATCGAGCGGATCGAAGTGGAAACGCCGCCGCACCCGGTTAGATGCGGCGGCGTCGTCGAGGGCGTCCGACCGACCTCGAGGAGGCCGGTCGGCGCGGTGGGGGCGGGGCTCAGTTCAGAGAGGCAGCCGTTGACGGGATCTCATGCACGGTGTGCTGGATCTCCTGCGCGACGGGGGTGCCGTCCTTGGCCTTGAGGTCCCACTTGATGGACTGCTGCATGACCGGCTTGAAGTCGGTGATGCCGAGGGTGACCGACAGGCCGTCCGCGGACAGCTTGGCGCTGGTGATCTCGAGCGATTCGCGGCCCTTGGCCTTGGGGTCCTTCACCTGCATCTCGGGGGAGCCGTAGTTCTCGCTGCGGGTGTAGTTCCAACGTTTGCCGCTCCAGTTCTGGAGATCGGCGACCGAGGCGGGGTCGAGCGGCTGGCTGAACGCCAGCTGCACGCCGCCGGGGACGGCCTTCACGCCGCGGACGGAGAAGACCGTCTTGCCGGTGTAGCGCACGCGGTCGAAACCGGTGATGCGGGCGGCGTTGGACTGCCATTCGCTGAGGCCGGCGACGTAGAGCTGGCCGTCCTGCGGGTGGAACTTGGCGCGCATGACCGAGCTGGTGAACTTGAGCGGGAAGCGCACGACGCCGCCCTGCATGCGGCCGCCGGAGATCTTCTCCTTCATGACGAGGAAGAGGCTGGATTTGCCGTAGGACTCGTGGAGCAGCTCGCCCTTGTACGGTCCCCATTTGTCGCTGGTGACCCAGATCTGGCCGCCGCCGGAGTTGTCGTAGTCGTTGTGCGAGAGCCAGGCGAGGGGCGGGGTCCAGGAATCGGCGAGCGCCTGCGGGGTGAGCTTGTTGACGACGCCGAGGAAGCCGCCGGGCTTGACCCAATTGATGGGCGTGGAGGGGACCCAGGTGCCCTCGTTGTCGGAGGTGGTGACCTGGCCGTCGCCGCGGACGCCGATGCCGTTCGGGGCGCGGACGCCGCGGGCGATGATCTCGAGCTTCTTGCCGTCGGGGCTGAGCTTGAACACGCAACCGGCGTGCGAGCAGACGGTGCCGTTGCCCTGCGAGGCCTTCTGGTCGCCGAAGCCGCGGCCGCCGCCGTTCACCGGGTTGGCCTTGGCGAAGTAGAAGTTGCCGGCGTCGTCGCGCTGGAGGTCGAACAGGAACTCATGGAAGCCCTCGGTCGACATGTAGTCGTTGTTGAAGTTCTCGTACACGTCGGCCTCGCCGTCGCCGTTGAGGTCGCGGTAGCGGGTGATCTGGTCGCGTCCGCTGGTGTAGATGACGTCGTCGACGATCACGAGGCCGAGGGTCTCGTATTGGCCGGACGCGTAGCGCGTCCAGACGAGGTTCTCGAGCTTGTCGTCGATGCCGGAGACGATCCAGACATCGCCGTCATGGGTGCAGAACGCGGCGCGTTTGCCGTCGCGGAAGAAGTCGAAGCCGGCGAAGCGCACGCGGCGCTTCCACGGGTTGCTCTCCGGCGTGCCGAGGGTGTCGGTCACGTACGCGCCGTCGGGCGTCGCGCTGGTGGCGAGCATGCCGGTGCGTTTGACGGATTGGGTCCAGCGGCGAGGGCCGCCTTTGCTGAAGTCCTTGAGCGCGGGGGCGCCGGCGGCGAGCTTGTCGAACTTGCCCTTCGCTGATTCCGGCCCGTTCCAGACCACGACCTTGAAGGTGGACGCCTTGGTGCCCTTGGGGACGACGAGGCTCACATGGCCGTCCGCTGCCTTGAGCTTGACGCCTTCGGGCAGGCCGACGCCGGCCACCTTGGTCACGGTGCCGTTGCTGGAGAAGG
>CANGMH010000392.1 GCA_947454005.1 Verrucomicrobiota bacterium | reverse complement strand
GCCGTCGGGGATGTTGCGCGTTCCCTCGCACGGCTTGGCGCCGATGCCCTTGATGCTGAAGCGGAGGTCGGTGCCGGGCGCGACGAGGCGGACCTGGTCGGCCTTGGCCATGCGGTCCACGAGCGGCGCCATCGCCTTGGCCATCTTGCGGTAATCCATCGTGCAGACGTCGAAGTAGACATCTTCGAACGCCTCGGTGCTCATGTTCGCCGCCTGCGCCATCGAGGGCGTCGGCCAGCGCAGGACGCACCACTTGGTCTTGTTCACCCGATGGTCGAGCACCGGGCGGAGCGTCTTCGAGTACATCTGCAGCTTGTCCGCCGGGACGTCGCCCGATTCGCTCGCGTTGTGCGCGCCGCGGATGGCGAGGTAGGCCTGCATCTTCTTCATCCGCGCCAGCTCGATGTCGCGCACGGTCTTGGCGTGGGCCTCGTCGGTGCCGCGGACCAGCTCGCGGTTGATGCGCGAATGGCGCACCTCGGCCAACGGTGTGCCGCCGGCCTTGCGGGCCGCGCGGATCAAGGCGACGCCCATCTCGTCGGGCACGTCCACGAGGTCGAGCAGGATGTGCTCCCCCTTCTGGAGGTCGCAGGAATAGTTGATGAGCAGGTCGGCGAGCTTGGCGTAGCGAGGGTCGTTCATGGGCGCGAGATGCGGGCGGATTGGACCACAGCGAGGGCGACGGACACAGCGGAATCGGGTCAGGCCGCGGACGGTTTGGCGGGTTTGCCGGGCTTGGCCGGGCCGGCGGCTTTGGCCGCCTTGCGCTCGGCCTTGCGCCATTCCTGTTCGCGCCGCTTCGACTCCTGGCGGAGCAGCTCCTCGGCGGACCAGCCTTTCGTTTGGCAATGCTGCGCGATGAAGAACAACGCCTGCGCCACGTCGCGCTTCGTCGCCGGGCGTCCGGTCTTCTCGGAACGGGTCTCGATGTCGTCGGCCGCGAGGCCCGCCTTGGCGGCTTTCTTGACGAGCTTCTGCGCGCGCATCAGCGCCGGCAAGCGGGCCGGGACGCCGTCGAGCGCCGACTTGCGCTCGTGCTTCGAGCCGGCTTTCTCGCCGCGCTTGATCTGCTCCCAGTTGGCCCACACCTGGTCGATGCCCGCGACCTTCACGTCGCCGAAGACGTGCGGATGCCGGCGGACCAGCTTGTCCACCAGACGCTGGCAGACGGCGTCGAAATCGAAGGCGTCGCGCTCGCGTCCCAGCTGCGCGTGGAAGACGACCTGGAGCAGCAGGTCGCCGAGTTCTTCGGCCATCTCGTGGTCGTCGCCCGCCTCGACGGCGTCGAGCAGCTCGTAGACCTCCTCGACCGCGTGCCACCGCAGCGTCCGGTGGTCCTGCTCGCGGTCCCACGGGCAACCGTCCGGCGCGCGCAGGGTGGCCATGATCTCCAGGAGCTGGCGGATGGGCGGGAGTTTCTTGGATGGAGGCTTGGGCATGGGAGTTTCGAGAGAAGTGGTCAGTGATCAGTATTCAGTGATCAGTGGTCGGTGGTCGGTGGGCTGCGTCCAGCATTCGGACCTTGCGCTGGCGACTGCGGCCGGGCCGGGGTTCACAGGACCACGAGGTCGTCGCGGTGGACGACTTCTCGCCGGGAGGCCGCTCCGGCGCGGAGTTCGGTGGCGCCGACCCGGGCGAGGCCGCGGGCAAACTCGTGGCCGACGGTGTCGCAGATGCGCACGACGTCGCCGGCGCCGAACTCGCCTTCGATCCGGCTGATGCCCGGCCCGAGCAGGCTGCGGGACTGCTCCCGCAGCGCCCGCTTCGCGCCGTCGTCGACGACCAGCGTGCCCGCGGCGTGATGATAGAAGGCGATCCAGCGCTTCCGGCTCGTGAGCCGCGACGGGTTCGGCACGAAGAACGTGCCTTCGTCCTCGCCGGCGAGGATGCGGGCCAGGACGTCGAACTTCCGACCGGGCGCGATGACGAGCGGGATGCCCGAGCGCACGACCGTCTTCGCCGCGAGGATCTTCGTGGCCATGCCGCCGGTCGCGGTGACGCTGGTGGTGCCGCCGGCCATGTCCTCGATGGCGTCGTCGATGCGCTCGACGACCGTGAGCCGCTTCTCGGTGGTTTTGCCGAAATCCTGGAGCAGGCCGTCCGCGGTGGTGAGGATGACCAGCAGATCGGCGGGAAGCAGGCTGGCGACGAGGGCGGAGAGCTTGTCGTTGTCGCCGAACTTCAGCTCGGTGACGGACACGGCGTCGTTCTCGTTGATGATGGGCACCACGCCGTGCTTGAGCAGGGTGAGCAGGGTGTTGCGGGCGTTGAGATGCCGCGTGTGGTCCGCGAGGTCCTCGTGGGTGAGCAGCACCTGGCCGACCGCCAGCTCGTAGTGGCGGAAGAGCCCCTCGTACATGGCCATCAGCCGGGATTGCCCCACCGCGGCGCAGGCCTGCCGTTCGGCGAGCGCGGCGGGACGCTGTTCATGGCCGAGCACGCCCATGCCCGCGCCGACGGCGCCGGAGGTGACGAGCACGACCTCCTTGCCGGCCGCGCGCAACGCCGCGATCTGCGCGACCAGCTGGGCGAACTGGACCTGGTCCGGGCGCTTGCGGCTGTCCGTGAGGACACCGGTGCCCAGCTTGACGACGATGCGGCGGATGGAACCCAGCAGTTCGGAACGCACGGCCGGGTGGTAGCAGATGACGCCGAAGGGCGTCGAGCCGCGACCCGGCCCGCGCCGCGGAGGACGCGGACCGGAGATGGCGGCGGAACATCAGGCCTTGCCGCCGTAGCTCACGTAATCATCGAGGTCGAGCAACTCGAACCAGGTGCCGATGTCCTCGCGCTTCTCGCCGGCCGCCTTGTGCAGGCCGTTGTAGAAATCGCGCGTCTCGACGTCGGTCACGATGCGTGCGGATTGGAAAGCGCTCCACTGCTCGACCTCCCACTCGCTCGGCTTGGTGGTGGAACTGGCTTCGATCCAGGCCAGGAGCTCGCCGTCGCCCTTGCCCGCGGCGACCTCGGCCTTGAAGGCATCGGCGGTGATCCCGGCGAAGCGGAGGAACCGCCGGTCGAGGGGACAATCGTAGTGGTACTCGCCGTTCTTGCCGATGAGCGTGGCGCGGCATTTGTCGATCATCCGGGGCAGGATGACGAAGCCGCCGAGCTTCACGCGGGCGCTGCGGGGAGGATGGAGGGTCAGGTCGGGAGCGTTGTAGTTCATCGCCGCCACAAGTAGGCCGCCGCGGACGGTCCGGCAAACGAAGTTCGCGTCACGCGGGACCGAGATGCGCGTGGGACCTCCGGCGACCGGGGCGGCGGGTCAGGTGCTTCAGCGACGTCCCCTTCACCGTCGGCGAAGGAGAGCTCGTCGCGCTGATCGGGCACAGCGACGGCGGCGGTGTGCTCCTCATCGACCGGTCCCGATGCGATGAAAGTCCACGATCGGCTTGCACCCGCTCTTGCGTCGGTGTCCCCGGCCGGCGGAGCGACCGGCAGCGTCGAACCGAAGGCGACGAAGGAAAGAAGGCGCTAAAGTTCACCCCGGCGGAATCTCTCCAACAGCTGGATCAGATCTTCGGTGCCCGGCTTGGCCGCAGCTCCGCTCTGCCGGGTTACCGAGAACTCCTCGCCGTTGTATAACCGGACCCCGATCGAATCTTTGAAGGATCGTTGCTCAAGGCGGCGGAAATTCTTGAAGGCGAAAACGAGATCTTGGACGCGCTGCGGCCGGTCATCGGATTCTCTCGTGGTGACCGGTGCAAAACGATTCACCACCCGGAAGGATTCGACGTCGGTCAGGGCAAATTCCTCATGGCGCGACCCCAGAAAGGTCCGCCAGGTGGATCTCACCATGTTTTCGGTGCGATCAACGACGGTACGACACGACCCTCCTGGTATGATGTTGACGGCTATGAGACCGATGACCGCGGTGATCATCAATACCCACCCGCTGGCTGGTACCTTCACAGATCGAGCCGCCGAACGGTTGCTCTCCAGGATGAGGTTCAGCTCGTCGACCGCATCCTGGAAGCCTTCGCGACCTATCATATACGTGG
>CANGMH010000391.1 GCA_947454005.1 Verrucomicrobiota bacterium | reverse complement strand
CGATTTGGTCGATACGCTCGAAGGGTTCCTCGAACGATTGGAAGCGGTCACGACGCCGGTCAGCGGGGACTGATGCGGAGCGGCAGATCAGCCCCGCCCCGATGTGGAAACGTCACCGCCGGGCGGCGATCTCCTTCACCTTGGCCAAACGCTCGCCGGCGGCCTTCAAGGTCTCCTCCTTCTTGGCGAAGTGGAACCGGATGAAACGGTGTTCGGATCCGCGATGCCCGAGGCACCTCCGGCGACCGGGGAAGCGGTTCAGATCACGAAGTCGACCGGCTCCATGGGCCGCGCTCGGAGCGATTCCGCCCGCTCGACCAGATCGGCGAGGGTCATCCGTTCCATCATCGCGGCGACGGTGTCGCGGACCTCCTTCATCACCGACCGCAACGCGCACCGGGCCTCGTCCGGGCACGAGCACTTCTCGTAGAACTGGTGGCTCACGCAGCTCAGAGGCGCGAGAGCGCCGTCCACGTGCCGGATGATCGTCGCCAGCGGGATCTCCGACGCCGGCCGGGCCAAGCGATATCCACCGGTGATGCCCCGACGGCTCTCGACCACGCCCGCCGCCTTCAGGCCGTGGAGGATCTGCTCTAGGAACCGCCGGGGGATGTTCTGTTCGGTCGCGATGGTCTGCATCGGGACGACCGCATCGCCCGCGTGCTGCGCCAAGACCTGGAGCGCGCGCAAGGCGTATTCGCCGCGGACAGACAGCTTCATCAGCCGTCAGGATAGATTCCTGACCTGTTTCATCAAGATTTGATCCAACCCTTCGTTCAAGCCGGTTTCCCCAAATAATGCGACATTTTCGACAGCTCAATGCCCCACAAGAACGAGTTACAATCAAATCTCTATTGACTTGGTGTAGTTTTAGGATTTACTTGCCCTAGTCGTGACCAAAACGCACCTCAACTCGACGGATCCTTCCGCCCTCGGAACCGCAGCCGCTCGCGAGCCGGACTGGCTTGTCGCGCTGCGGGAACAGGTCGGCTCGCTCCGGTTCGGTGTGGTGCAAATCGTGGTCCACGAAGGACGCGTGGTGCAGATCGAGCGGACCGAGAAAGTCCGGTTCGATCCGAAGAACGCTTCCGTCGCCTGACCTGAACGCCGACCCCGCCCGGAGGCATGACAACCCCTCGTCCCGCAGCGCAACCGACCCCGACCGCGGAGGTGCCTGTCCATCGAACCGACAGTCCCCTATGAACATCCCCCGCTGGTTGGCAGCCGCCACGCTATCCGCCTCTCTCGCTAGCACGTTCACCACCTCGGCCGACGATCCGTCCGCCACGATCGCCGCGTTGCTCAAACGCATCGGACAACTCGAAGAAAAAGTGGTCGCCCTGGAGAACAACCGTTCCTCGGCGGCGTCGCCGGCCCCCGCGGCTGACGCCGCACCGGTGGACGCCGCGCGCATCGCCTCGCTGGAGCAGCAGGTCAAGGTGCTCGACCGGAAGAACGAACTGGCCAACGAGGCCGCGGCCGAGAAGGCCAGGACCGCGCCGGTCCTCACCGCCGGGCCCGGCGGGTTCCAGCTCCGGTCCGCCGACACGAACTTCGTCATCAAGCTCCGCGGCTACGCCCAGGCGGACGCCCGGTTCTTCCCGGACGACAACGTCGGCGGAACGGTGAACGACCAGTTCTTGATGCGGCGCGTCCGGCCGATCCTGGAGGGCACGCTCTACGAGAAGTACGATTTCCGCATCATGACCGACTTCGCGTCGGGCATCACGAGCAGCGCCGCGAACAACGGCTTCCTGCAGGACGGCTACCTGACCGCGCGCTTCTATCCGGAGTTCCAGGTGCAAGCCGGCAAGTTCAAGGAACCGGTCGGCCTCGAGCGCCTCCAATCCGGGGCCAATCTGCTCTTCATCGAACGCGCCTATCCGACCCAGCTCGTGCCCAACCGCGACGTCGGCTTCCAGGTGCAGGGCGACCTGGCCGCCGGCCGGCTGAACTACCAGGTCGGCGCCTTCAACGGCGTGGCCAACGGCGGCAGCGGGGACGCGGACACGACGGACGACGACAAGGACATCGCCGCGCGCCTGTTCGCGACGCCGTTCAAGGACAGCGACAACGACTGGATCCGCGGCCTCGGCTTCGGCGTCGCCGGCACCATCGGCGACCAGGAGGGCAACGCGACCGCCAGCAACCTGCGCACCGCGGTCTCTCCCGGACAACAGCGCCTCTTCGGCTACCGCAGCGGCGCGGGCACGAACGCCGCGACCGCGAACGTCGTCGCCGACGGCCGGATCTGGCGCGTCTCGCCGCAGTTCTACCACTACATCGGGCCCTTCGGGATCATCGGCGAGTTCGTCGTCTCCAACCAGCAGGTCCGCCGCGACGACGGCGCGAAGTCCTTCGCCAAGCTGGAGAACACGGCGTGGCAGGTCGCCGCTTCGTGGTTCCTCACCGGCGAGGACAACTCGTTCAAGGCCGTCGCGCCTCGAAAGCCGTTCACCATCGGCGGTGAAGGATGGGGCGCCTTCGAGGTCGCGGCGCGCATCAGCCAGCTCGACATCGACGACGCCACGTTCCCGCTCTACGCGAACGCCGCTTCTTCCGCGACCAGCGCCACCAGCTGGGGCGTCGGGCTCAACTGGCACCTGGACAAGAACATCAAGGCCAGCCTCGACTATGAGCAGACCGATCTCGGCGGCGGATCCTCCCCGCTCCTCGACAACGGCGAAAAAGCCGTCCTGACCCGCGCCCAGGTCTCCTTCTGATCCCGGCGCATCCCCACCCGACGCGACATCCCCATCCCATGAAACGATTCTTCACCCTCCTCCTCGCCGCCGCCGCGTTCACCGGCGCGCTCGCGAAAGAGGTCACGCTGCTCAACGTCTCGTACGACCCGACGCGCGAGCTCTACAACGCGGTCAACAAGGCCTTCTCCGAGCAATGGAAGACCAAGACCGGCGACACCGTCACCGTGCGCCAATCCCCCGGTGGATCCGGCAGGCAGGCCCGCGCCGTCATCGACGGGCTCGACGCCGATGTCGTCACTCTCGCGCTCGCCTATGACATCGACGCGATCGCGGAGCGCAGCCGGCAGGTGCCCAAGGACTGGCAGAAACGCCTGCCCGAGAACTCCACGCCGTACACCTCCGCCATCGTGTTCCTCGTCCGCAAAGGGAACCCGAAGGGCATCAAGGACTGGGGCGATCTCGTCCGGCCGGGCGTGGCCGTCATCACCCCCGATCCCAAGACCAGCGGCGGCGCCCGCTGGAACTATCTCGCCGCCTGGGGATGTGCGCTGCACCAGCCCGGCGGCACGCCGGCCTCGGCGAAGGATTTCCTCGCCAAGCTCTTCAAGAACGTCGCCATCCGGGACACCGGCGCCCGCGGCGCGACGACCACGTTCGTCCAGCGCGAGATCGGCGACGTGCTGATCGCCTGGGAGAACGAGGCCATCCTCGCCTTGAAGGAGTTGGGCGAAGGCAAGTTCGAGGTCGTCGCACCGAGCGAGAGCATCCTCGCCGAACCTCCGGTCGCGGTCGTCGACAAGGTGACCAAGAAGCGCGGCACCACCGAGGTCGCCAAGGCCTATCTCGATTTCCTCTACACCGATGCCGGCCAGGAGATCGTCGCCAAGAACCACTACCGCCCGCGCAACGCCGCGGTCGCCGCGCGGTTCGCCGCCGATTTCCCAAAGCTGAAGCTCTTCACCATCGACGAGGTCTTCGGCGGCTGGGCCAAGGCCCACAAGGAACACTTCGCCGACGGCGGCACCTACGACCAGATCCAGGCGCCGAGACCCTGAACCGGGCATGATACCACGCGGGGCGGGCCGTCCTCCGGCCCTCCCCGCACATCCCCCTCCACCGTTCCGCACCGATCCCGCACCGCCATCGCCATGACCACCACGCTCCCCCGGATCCCCGTCGTCCAGCCCGCCGCGCCCAAGGATCCCGCCGCCGGGGCCAGGCCCAAGGCCGCCCAGAGCCGCTCGGCCGGACTGGCAAGCCCCTGGTTTCTGTACCAGCTGCTATGAGAGATTGGGTTGGGGTTCAGGGTTCACGCTG
>CANGMH010000390.1 GCA_947454005.1 Verrucomicrobiota bacterium | reverse complement strand
GGACCATCTGGACCACGAGTTCCACAAGCGGTCTCTGCTCGAGATCATGCGGGTGACGCGCGGCGAGGCCCGGTTGTATCCGACGGTCACCTTTGAAGGGGTGCCGTGTTCCTATCTGGACCGGTTGTACGCAGATCCGGACCTGGGGCATCTCGGGTTCGAGATGGTGCCGACCGACTTCGAGTTCCTCGTCGGATCGGACCGCTACCTCCGGGTCTTCCGGCGTCGAGGGTCCTTCTCCGGGACCAACATCCGATGGGCCAGGCCTGGGTCTTGGTAGACCTGTGCCTGTCTTCGGACTCCACGCTGGGCCGGCATCTTTTGGCCAGCCCGTTAGTGGAGCGGTTTGAGCCATGCAAAGCTGGGACCTAGCCCCAGCCACCCACGCTAGATCGGGTCGTCCACTCCGATGATGGTCGATCACCGTGACGGTCCGCTGACAAATGCGCGCCATCCAACGGTGCCGCTCTGAATGGTTGCACTGCCATGCCAGGGCCGCACGTGGTCTCGGGGCGAAGCATCGTCGCGATGGATCCCTATGGATCCGGATGGAGCTTGCGCAACGTCCCTTCGGCACCGTCAGCGAGCATTTTTTGACCGATGCGGGTGCATGAGATCTGACGCACGGCTTCAATCGGTTCCGCCCATGGGTGTGGCGCTTCCGAAGAGCTCGCGTGAACGGAGCCGATAGAAAATAACCGGAGTGACGATTAGAATATGGAGGGCGCTGCTCAGCATGCCGCCAAGGACAGGAACGGCAAGGGGGCGCATGATCTCCGATCCAGCTTCGGAACTCCACAGGATGGGCAGGAGGCCTGCCACCGTGGTGGCCACAGTCATGATCTTGGGTCGCAGCCGAAGAACAGCCCCTTGAAGGATTGCCTCCCGCAACTGCTCGCGGTTCAAAGCGCCCCCATTGGCATGCCGGAGTTTCTTCACCGCCTCCTCCAGATAGATCACCATCACCACCGCCGTTTGGATGGCAACGCCGAACAGAGCGATATAGCCGACCCAGACCGCCACACTGAAACGGTATCCGAGGCAATACTGGAAGAGAAACCCCCCGCTCAGCGCAAAGGGAACCGCAAGCAGCACGTGGGCGGCCTCGCCGAAGGAATGGTACACGCCGACGAGGAGCAGGTAGATGATGAGCACCACGGCGGGTATGATCCAGATCAACGTCCTTTGGGCATGGATCTGGTTTTCATATTGGCCCGTCCACTCCAGGGACATGCCAGGATCAAGCCTGATCTCGCGCTTCACCCGTTGGCGGGCCTCCTTGGCAAACCCGCCCGGATCGCGTCCGGACACGTTCGCCTGAACGACCGCTCGTAGCCGGCCGTTCTCGCTGCCGATCTCCGTCGGCCCGATCTGTCGACGGATCGTCGCCAACTCCCGGAGCGGCAACTGGGCCCCTGAAGCGTTGGCGACCCACAAGTCACCCACACGCTGCAGATCGTCGCGGTCCTCCGCCTGATAGCGGACCTGGACGGGAGAGCGTCTCCTCCCCTCGATGAGGGTCGTCACGTTGCGCCCCCCGAGACCCGTCTCCAGGATCTCCAAGACGTCCTTGGAGGCCAATCCCCGCTGGGCCAGGGCGGCATGATCCAATTGGACGTTGAAATAGGGTTTCGAGTTCACCCGGACCGACGCGACCCCTGACGCTCCGGGGATCGTCTTGAGCAACGCCTCGATCTCGCCCGCCTTTTTCTGAAGTTGGTCCAGGTCATCACCGAAGATCTTGATCCCCAGCGGTGCTCGGATGCCCGTGTTGAGCATGAGGATGCGACCCTCGATCGGATGGAGCAGCCCGGGCACGCAGCCGGGAATGTGGGACAGCGCCCCGTTGATCTCAGCGGCCACATCTTCCAGGGTCCTGCCTTTGCGCCACTCGGACTCCGGCTTGAGTTCGATGGTCGTCTCGATCATCTCGATGGGGGCCGGATCCGTCGCCGTCTCCGCCCTCCCCAGCTTCCCCGCGGCGGATTGGATCTCCGGGATCCGCTTCAAGCTTTCATCCTGGAGCGCGAGGATCCGTTTGATCTCCGTGAGAGAAAGCGAGGGCGACAGGACCGGCATGAAGAGGAAACTGCCCTCGTTGAGCGTGGGCATGAATTCGCTCCCCACACCGGCCAGGAAGTGGGCCGTTCTCGGCCATCCCTGTTTGCGGACCGTCTCGATCCAAGAGGAGGGCAATCCGATCACGAGTCCCAGGGAGACGGCCAGCAACACGATCGCTCCGAGGATCACCTTCCGTCCGCGCGACAATGCGAACTCCAGCGCAGGCGTGTAGAGGGCGAGCAGACGGTTCATCAACCAGTTCTGTTCCTCTGCTCGAAAGGGACCGCGGACCAGGACGGTGCACAGCACGGGCACGAGGGTCACCGACAACAGGGTCGCCAAGGCCATGGCAAAGGTCTTGGTCAGAGCCAGCGGATGGAACATCTTGCCCTCTTCGCCGGACAGGACGAGAACCGGCATGAACGCGAGGAGGATGATGACCATGGCGAAGAAGATCGGGCGGCCGACCTGCGTCGCGGCAGCCAAGGTGGTCTCCACCGATTCCATGGGATCCAGGAGGCGCCCCAATTCCTTCTCCCGGCGCTCGAAATGGCGGATGACATTCTCGGTCATCACGATGCCTGCATCCACCAGCACGCCGATGGCGATGGCCAAGCCGCCGAGGGACATGATGTTGGAGGCGACTCCAAACCATTTCATCAGGATGAACGAACCCAGGATCGCGAGCGGCAACGGCAAGGTGACCGCCACGATGCTGCGGAGATGCCAGAGAAACAGGACGTGAGCGAGGGCGACGAGGATCACTTCCTCGACCAGAGCCCGGCGAAGCGTCGAAACGGCGCGGTCGATAAGTCTACCCCGGTCGTAGAATGGACGGATGGACACACCCGCTGGAAGGGTGGCATTGATCTCATCCACCCGGGCGCGGACCTGCTCCAGGATCGTCCGGCAATCGCCACCATTGCGCATCACCACCACGCCGCCCACCGATTCGCTTCCATCCACATCCAGGGCGCCTCGACGAAAGTCGCCGCCGATCTGCACATGGGCGACATCACGGATGCGTATGGATCCCGTCGGAGTGGCGCGGAGCACCACATCGGAGATGTCCTCGATTCCCCGGAGACGCCCGATGCCGCGGACCACGAATTCCATGTCGCCCTCGTCGACGGTCTTGCCCCCGATGTTCGCGTTTCCGCGCTCCAGTGCCTCGGAAAGTTCGCGCAGGCTGATCCCGAGCTGTCGCAACTTCGCCGGATCCGCCTCGACCTGGAACTGCCGCACGAAACCACCCAGACTCCCGACCTCGGCGACACCGGGAATGGCGGTCAACTGAAAGCGGATCTGCCAGTCCTGAATGGATCGGAGCACGGCAAGATCATAGCCGCCCTTGGGGGCTTTGGCTGGGTCCACCTTCAGGTGGTACTCATAGATCCAGCCCAGGCCGGTGGCATCCGGACCCAGTCGCGGTTGGATGCCCTCGGGCAGCGATTCCTGGACGTAGTTGAGGCGTTCCAGGATGCGGGAACGCGCGAAGTAGTTGTCGATCCCTTCCTCGAAGATGACGGTGACGAAGGAGAAACCGAACATCGAGGAAGCGCGGACGGATCGGACACCGGCGAGTCCCTGGAGGCCGCTCGAGAGCGGATAGGTGACCTGGTCCTCGACCTCCTGCGGGCTGCGCCCCGGCCAATCCGCGAAGACGATCACCTGATTCTCGCTCAGATCAGGGATGGCATCCACCCGTGCGTTCCGCATTTGAAACGCTCCCCAGATCCCCAGGACCAACGAGGCGATGGCGACGATAAGGCGGTTCCGTACGGACCACGCGATGAGCCAGATGATCATTTTAGCGGACGGGAAGGTTCAAAACTCCACCCGTTTTGCTGCGGCGGCGTCGCCGCCGGCGAAGGGGTCCACAGGGGGCGCGGAGACCTGGATCCACTGGCGTTTTTCCGGATCTTGTGGGTTTTGGTAGAGAAACAGCATCTTGAAGTCGGCTCGTATCCCGACCACTTCCCGCAGGAGCGTTGCCGTCGACGCCGCAAAGGGGGCG
>CANGMH010000389.1 GCA_947454005.1 Verrucomicrobiota bacterium | reverse complement strand
GAGCCCGATGAGCACGTCGGCGCGCTTCTCGGGCGTGACGAAGCGGAGCGGGTACATGAACACGGCCAACGCGAGGAGAAGGATCAGCCCCGAAGCGGCGTGGAGTTGCCGCCGCGCCGAACGGTCGTCCTTCCCGGCCCCGAGGTGGAAGACGAGCCACCAGTAGGTCGAGGCGACGACCGACCCGACGATGAAGGCCGGCACGGAGAGCAGACGGACGTGGAACTCGAAACCGGACGCGCCTTGCTCCAGACCGGTGAGCGAGGCGAACAACATGCCGGACCCGAAGGCCGAGGAACCGATGATCACCCACCGGAGCGCCGGGCTCCGCTCCAACGTGTCCGCTGTCGCCAAGTCGATCATGTGCGCAACGTGCGCCGCGCGACGCGTCCGGTAAAGGCCGGTAAAGGCCGGGAGAGAAGTATCAGGCGGCGACCGTCGCCCCGTCGCGGTCGCTTATGGCACCGACAAAGCGACCGGAGCGACCTCGGGCCGGCGGTTCACTTCGCGCCTTGGAGAAAGGCCACCAGGTCACGGAGGTCCTGGGGCGTCTTCCCGGCTTCCAGCCCTTCCGGCATCAAGGATTGGCCGCTCGATTCCAGCTTGGAGATCTGCGCGCGCGGGACGGTCGTCCGGAGCTCCATGGCTTGCAGCAGCGTCACGCTCTCGGAGGTCTCCCCGGTGAGCAGGCCGGACAAGCTCTCTCCGTCCTTGGTCTCGACGGTGTAGGCGACGAAGCCGGGGTTGATGGCCATGTTGGGGTCGAGGATGTTCGAGACGAGGTCCTCCACGCTGCGGTGCGAGACGCCGCTGAGATCGGGGCCGACCTTGTGGCCGATGCGGTTGCTCTGGTGGCATCGAGCGCAGACCTCCTCGAAGACCTTCTGTCCGCGCGCGGCATCGCCGGTCGCGGGCAGGCGGGCGAGCCAATCCGCCACGACCTTCTTGCGGTTGCTGTACTCCTCGTCGCCGAAGAACTTGGCGGCGCGGGCGTGGATCGCGGGATCGCTCTCGCGCAGCAACCGTCGACGTTGTTCGAGGTCGAGGTTCAGCTCGCCGACGGTGATCCGTCCCGCTTCGACCGCCGACAGCAGCGACGGATGGAGAGCACGGCGGTCGAGCAGGATCGCCAGCACCTGTGGCCGCAGGGCCGGTGCGTAGCTCCGCCACCCCGCGACGAGGCCTTCTCCGACCGCCGGGGACTTGGATGTCGACAACGCGGAGAGCGCGGCCGCCTGGATCCCACCCGGTTGACGTCCGTCGAGCAAGCCGAGGAGCATTCCTTCGACCGCGGCCGGCTCGCCCAGGCCGAGCAGGCCGACGGCATCGATGCGGCGTGCTTCGGAGTTCGCCGGATCGGCAGCGATCATGCCGGCCTCGGCGAGAGCGCGGCGTTGCCGGTCGTTTTCGGGCAGGCCGCACTGCCGGGCAAGGTGCCACAGGGCGCGCAGCTCATCGCCTTTCGCGCCGGCGATGAGCTGGTCCAGATGCCGGGAAGCGCGCGGGTTGAGCTTGGGCCTGACGCCGGACCGCTGGAGGCCGCGCACGAGCCCTTCGAGGACCGCGACGCGAGGCGTGGTGTCCAAGAAATTGTCCACCCGGAGGACCAGCCAAGGGACATCGTCCGGCACCGACCCGGCCCGGGCTCCGGTGAGTTCGGCCAGTCCGCGCAGCACTTCCGTCGCGCCGCGTTGGGTCGCGTGCCGGTAGGCGTCGACGGGCAAAAGCCGATCGAACACGGATCGAACGTCGGCCGGTCGCAGCGACGAGATGACCGCGAGACGGGTCCAGTGCTGGGAGGCGTCCGACCGGAGGATCTCGACCAGGGCGCCGGCGGCGGCGGTGGTGCGCACCTTTCCGAGCGTCAACGCGCACTGGAAGCGGACCCGCGGCGACGGATCATCGGCGAGCCGGATGACGGGCTGGTGGAGCCCTTCCGCGTCGGGCAAAAGATCCTCGGCGAGCCGGAGCGCGTTCTCGAGGACCCCGGGGTTCGCGTCGGACAGCGCCTTCTGGACGTCGGTTTCCGTCAGGGCGCCGAGCGCGCGCAGCGTCCAGAGGGCATGCAGCCGGGCCAAAGGATCCGGACTCTCCCGCACGAGCCGCCGGAGAGCCGGCACGGCATCGTCGGCCCGCCGTTCTTGGAGGAGACGTTGGGCGGTCAGACGCCACCACGGGTCCGCATGGCCGAGCAGGGCGACGAGGTCCGGGACCTTTGCGTTGCCGAGCGAGGGGCGCGCGGGCTTGAGTCCGCTCCTGGGGGTGATCCGCCAGATGCGGCCGCGGTCGGATCCCGCGCGGAGGTCCTGCCCGGCCTTCACCTTCTCCGGGATGTAGTCGGGGTGCTCGATCACGTCGCGCTGCATATCGAGCAGGTAGAGCGCGCCGTCCGGTCCCGTCTCGAGCGCGACGGGACGGAACGCCGGATCGCGGGACGCGATGAACTCGCGGTCGAGCTCGTTCGTCGCGCGCGAGGCGCGGAACACCGGGCCGTCCGGGGTGATGACATCGCGGTGGACGAGATTCCCCACGACGTCGCAGACGAACAACGAGCCGCGCAGGTCCTCCGGGAAGGCCGAGGACGCGAGGCGTCCCAATCCGCCCGCCGCGCTGAAATGGCCGGCCTGCTCCGGGTGGTTCGGACGTGTCCGCGCGACGGAGACCGGGAAGATCCGGCTCATCTCCTCGTGGTCCGAGATCGATCCGGTGATCTCGACGGGCGGGAAGCCCGGGAACTTGGCCGCATGATCCCGCGGCAGGAACCGGTGCTGGAGATGGTTGATGTTGTATGTCGTGAACGCGCGCCCGAAGTCGTCGAAGACGAGGCCGAACCCGCCGCCGCTGCGGGCCGTGAGCCCGACCTCGCCGGTGTCGGGCGCGACCGCGAGGTCGTCGTCGCCGAGCTGCGTCGTGGTCCCGGCGGTCTTCGGCGAGCTGACCGCGCCGCCATTGCCGCCGTTCGCCATGTGGATACGTCCGTCGAGCCCGTAGCGCAGCCCGTTGACCAGGCTGTCGGACACGCCGCGCTTGAATCCGGTGAGCACGACCTCGCGTACGTCCGCGACGCCGTCGCCGTCCGTGTCCTTGAGGAAGAGCAGGTCCGGCGCCGCGGTGACGAGCACGCCGCCCCGCCATGGCGTGACACTGGTGGCGTAGCTGAGGTCCTTCGCGAAGACCGTCGACTTGTCGGCCCGGCCATCGCCGTCGGAATCCATCAGCAGCCGGATCGTGCTGCCGACCTTGCCGTCGGGGCCGACGCCGTAGGGATAGTCGCGGCATTCGGCGACGTAGGCGCGGCCTTCCTCGTCGAAGCAGATCGCGACCGGATCCACGACATCCGGTTCCGCCGCCCAGAGCTTGATCTCCAAGCGGGGCTCGACCTCCATGTCGCCCCTTTCGGGACGAGCCGCGGAAACAGCCGGCAGGAGCACGAGCATCCCGAGTTGGAACAAGGTCGGCTTGAGCATACGAAGGCGGGAGCACGCTACCACGGGGCACCAAGAAAGGAAGGGAGCCATCTCGAGGGCGACCTCCGTCGCGGAAAAGGAAAAGGCCCGGCGCGAGCCGGGCCTTCCTCGGGCAGGACCTGTCGCACGCTCACTCGTGAGGAGCGCTGACGCTGGTGAACGCGATGACGAGGAAGACGATGATGACCAGCACCAACACGACGCCGACACCCAGGAAGACCTTGTTCAGGTTGTTGTTCTTCTTGGTGAACGCCGAGTTCTTGGACATCACGAGGGTCTGTCCGCCGGCGGCCGCTTCGCCGAGCTTCACGGTCGGGCGGGGCTGCTCGGTCTGCTTCTTGCCGGTCTCGTAGCGGAGCTCGATCTGTCCGAGACGCAGGACCTGGCCCGGACGCAACGCCACCTCCTTGTTCGCCTCCAGCGCCTTCTCGTTGATGAAGGAACCGTTGGTCGAACCCAGGTCCTTGACCACGATCTCGTCGCCCTTGGACCACACCTCGCAGTGGTGGCTGGAGACGCTCGGTTCGGCGATGCAGAACTGGTTGTCGTCCACGCGCCCGATCGAGGCCTTCTCGGGCTTCACTTCGAGAGAGCGGTCGTTGAACCCCACGGTGAGGACTACCAGCTTAGGCATAGGTC
>CANGMH010000388.1 GCA_947454005.1 Verrucomicrobiota bacterium | reverse complement strand
CCCAATCCCGTCGGACTCGCCGCGGGCATGGACAAACAGGCGGCGGCGGTGCCGATGTGGAGGGCCTTCGGCTTCGGCTTCAGCGAGCTCGGCGGTGTGACCTGGCATCCCCAGACCGGCAACCCGAAGCCGCGGATGTTCCGCGCCGTGGCCGACGAGGCGTTGGTCAACCGGATGGGCTTCAACAACGGGGGCGCGACCGCGCTCGCCCGGCGCCTCGCCCGATGGCGCGCCGACGGTCTGTGGCCCGCGCATCCGGTCGGGATCAACCTCGGCAAATCGAAGATCACCCCCATCGAGCAGGCGACCAAGGACTACGCGGATTCCTTCCGCGCGCTGCGGGGTCTGGCCGATTTCTTCGTCGTCAACGTCAGCTCGCCGAACACGCCGAACCTCCGCCAGCTGCAGGACAAGTCCGCGCTCGACGAGATCCTCGCCGCGCTCCAGGCGATCAACCGGTCGGGCCCCGTCCCGCCGCGGCCCGTCCTCGTGAAGGTCGCGCCCGACCTCAGCTTCGATGCGCTCGACGAGATCGTCGCTCTCGCCGGACCGCGCGACCTCGCGGGCATCGTCGCCACCAACACCACCATCGCCCGGCCCGCGACCTCCGATGCCGCCGGTGCCCGGACCTACGCCGAGACGGGTGGTCTGAGCGGACGTCCCCTGCGGGCCCGCAGCACCGAGGTCATCCGGCATCTCCACCGGCAGACGAACGGCCGTCTTCCCATCATCGGCGTCGGCGGGATCTTCAGCGCGGAGGACGCCTGGGAGAAGGTCACCGCCGGCGCCTCGTTGGTGCAGATCTACTCGGGCCTCGTGTTCGAAGGCCCGGGGATCGTGCGCGAAGTCGTCGAAGGCCTGCGCGACCGGCTGGCCGGCGGGCGCTGGTCCGATGCCGTCGGCAGCGCGGCCGGCCCGCGCTGACGAAGACTGCGCGCCGGGCCGTCACCGGAGCAGTGTGAAGCGGATCGATCGTCCGCGACGGTTTGTCGGTCCGCCGATCGCCGATATCGCCGACCTAGCAAGAACGCGATACGGTCGGAACCATGTTCCAGCACGTATCCGATGCCGAAGCGATTCCGTGGCGACCCGGCCCCTACCCTGGTGTCGAGTTGAAGCTGCTCCATCGCGACGAAGCCACCGGCGGCGTGACCGTGCTCCGCAAATTTGCCGCGGACACGACCGTTCCGGCGCACATCCATCCGCTCGCGGACGAGACGGCCTACGTGCTCAGCGGCAGTTGGGAAGAGAGCGGAGTGACCTACGGTCCGGGCACCTGCTTCTTCGCACCGAAAGGCGAGCGTCACGGCCCGCACGTCGCCCTCACCGAGGTCATCAGCCTCACCGTGTTCAGCGGTCCGCTCACGGTCGCGTGACCGCTAGGACCGTTCGGACCGCGCGGCGCACGACGCCGAACCGTGGGACAGGTGAGGGCCGGAGAGCCTATCCCGCCGGCTGGAGCGCCAACGCCTCGACGAGATGATGCAGCTCGGCCTCGACGTCGTCGCCGGCCGGGACCGTCTGCGCGACCTCCGCGCGGACCACTTCCCGGAAGCGCTTGCGCAGCCGGTGCACCGCGACCTTCACCGCGCCTTCGTTGATCCCGAGCCGGACGGCCGCATCCGACTGCGAACCGGGGATGTCGCCGAACGACAGCCACGCCTTCAGCACAGCGAACTGCTCGGTGGTGCCTGCCGTCGCCGCTTCCTCCGCCAGGACCGCCAGGGCGCGCTCGACGATCGCCACCGCCCATTCCCGGTCGAACACCTGTTCCAGGCACGGCGCTCCCGCGGCGATCGGCAGTTCGGTCCCGGTGTCGGTCCCGGTCGTCAGAGGCTGATGTTCGGCTTCGCCGCCGCGCTTCTCACGCGCCGCGCGGACCCGGCGGTTCGCCGCGAAGTGCTTCAATGCGCCGAGCAGGTAGGAACGGAACCGCCCGCGCGCCGGATCGACGCCGGCCAATTCGTCGCGTGCCAGCAGGCGGGCGAAGAAATCGTGCGCCACTTCGCGCGGTTCCTCGTCGCCGCATCCGGTGTGCGCAAGGAAGGCGACGACCGGTCCGTAGTACGACGAGCACAGCTCGCTCAAGGCCGCGCGCGAAGCCTCGGAGCCGCCGCGGGCGGCGAGAACCCGCGTCCAACGGGTCGTGACAAACGTGGAGGAGGCGGTGGTTCCCATGGGGGTCAGCGGCTAGGTTCCGGGACCCGTTGCAGGGTTGGCGGCGGCGGCGCGGGTTGCCCGGTGATGTTGAACACCAAGGCCGCCCCTCCGCCTGCGATCACGATGAGCAACCCGAGCGAGGCCAGCAGAAGCCCCCGTCGTCCGATGATCCAAAGGCCGGGCAGTCCAAGAAGAATGGACCCGAGGAAGGCGGCGGCCATCACACCCACATTGTCGGGACCCACAGGACGGATCGGTTTCATCGGCCTGTCGATGAGCACGAGACCGGCTCCGATCTTGTCCGTGCGGAGCGTTTGGAACGCCTCCTCGGCCCGTAGCAAAGCGCCTTCAGGCGTGGTGTCGGTCGCTCTCAGCTCGAAAAGGCGGGTGAGCCGGATCGGGACCAATCGCAGCGCCGGATCGCGTCCCATCGGGGAGCGGTCCCACAAGGCCGGGAGCCCGAGCCAAACCTGGGTGTCGTCGATCTGGAGACGCGATGTCGCTTGGTACGTCGGCAAGGCGGTCGCGAGATATGCGACCGCCGTCGCCGGGCACAGGCAACCAAGGACCAGGAGCACGACGCCGGCATCGCGGCGCAAGCCGCCCGCCCCCGAACCCGGCCGGGCGAACGCCATCGCAACGGATCCTCCGACCAAGCTCCCGGTGCTGAGCAGCCACACCCCCAAGGTGAAGAGACCTTGGGCCGGGGTAGGATTCCAACCGCTCCCGGTCGAGATCTCCTGCCAGACGTCGATCCCCAGCGCGACACCGAATCCCCCGGTCAGTAGGCCGAGCAACAACACGGCCGCACCGAGCCATCTCATCCCCGGGGACGACCTCTCCTGGGTCCCGCGCGGTGGACGGGAGCGGACGGACAGCCACAACCCCGCCAAGGCCAGAGGCAGCACCGGCAGAAGACCGACCCAGCCAGTCCGTCGGGGCTTCACCTGGGCCATCGCCCGATCCATCGCTTGACCGCTCAGGATCAGCGCATCCCGTTCCTCTCCGAGCCGGTCCCTCTCCTCGCCGTCCTTGATCCGTTCCGCCTCGGTCCTCGCCCCGACCGAACGGACGTCGACCTGGTGCAACCGTTCCCGGACCGCCGCCTCTTGCATCTGGACCGTCTTCAATCTGACGGCCGCTTCCGCGGCCTCGGCATGATCCTTCGATCGGTCGATTGCCGTGAGCGCGGCTCCACCCGCCAAGGCCCCGATCACCATCAGTGTCCCGGCCACCCGGCACCACGGCCCGAACGTGGTCGGGGCCGCTAGCTCCGGCTTCCGGAGCCACCTCCAGAGCAACTGCCTGGCGACGAAGCCACCCGCCACCATCGCCAGGAGGAAGAACAGCAGGTGGATGCCTTCGCCTTCTTTGCGGGGGCTCCTGAACATCATCAGGGAGAAAAAGAGGGTCAGCATCGGCACCACGGACGCGATCACCATGACCGTCCTGACCCCGGCGGTTCCGACCGGTCCGGCGAGCGCGCCGCAAGGAGTCGAGCCCGGCTCTTTCCCGGTCGCCGACGTGACAGCGTCCCGGATCGCGCGACGCCATTCGGCGACGCGCGCGTTCCAGGTGGAAGGCAGCGCGAACAGACCTTTCGTCGGCGAGATCACGGCATGTCGGATCTGCCCGGCTTCTTCGTAGCGGACGCTCACGAAGTGGATGCCGGCCGGATTCATCCCCCGCGGATACTGCCCGATGCTCACATCGCGGACCGCGGCGAGAGGGATGACGGTCTGTTCCCCGTCCCGAAGGTGGGTCAACCGCTGTTCGTCCAGCACCAGCTGGCCGCGGGAACGGTAGGCGAAGAACTGCCCTTCCAGGGTCCGGAGCGCTTCCGGCGTGGTGAGGATCGCGGTGGTCGACCGCAGAAGATGCGGCGGAGCCGAAGGCACCGGTGCCGAGGAACTCCCGGGACGCTGCGTCGCGGTGACGGTGTCCAGTT
>CANGMH010000387.1 GCA_947454005.1 Verrucomicrobiota bacterium | reverse complement strand
GTTCCCGCCGGCGCACCGCGAGGGCGAGGGCGAGGATGCGGTTGTCGACCGACCCGTTCGGCGCGCCTTCGGCGTGGCCGTTGCCGGCCCGCAGCTTGCCGCCGTTCTCGAGCGGGACGCCGTCGCTCAACGATCCGCGCTTGCGGAGCTGGTCGAGCAGGCGGCTGACGGTGCGGGCGTTCTGGCCGCGCTCGGAGGTCTCGCGCTTGAACTTGTCGATCTCCTCCAGCACCTCGATCGGAAGGAGCACCGAGTTGTCCTGGAAGTTCAGCAGCGCGTCCGGGTCGTGGAGGAGGACGTTGGTGTCCAGGACGTAGTTCTTCGGCTTGGCCGCCGCTGCGGCGGACGCGGCCTTCGGACGGCCTTTGCGGGATGGTTTCGCCGCCGCAGGGGTTGAGGCGGCACCGGCAGGACCCGAAACGGTATCAAGCACGGCCCGAGCGTTGGTGAGTCGGCTCGGTCAGACAAGCGGTTTCATCGCGGGGACCTCGGCCACGATGTCACGATCGGATGGCGGCCGCGCCGGCGCGGACACGGCCCCGGAAAACCAGACGGGGAAGGACGTCGTCGTGCGGCGTCCTTCCCCGTGGCGATCCAGGCCGTGGCCCGGACGGTCGTGGTCCGGTCAGCGGTCCGGCTGCGGGGTGTAGCGGAGATACGGCTTCACGGTGCGGAAGCCCTTCGGGAAGAGCGTCACGGCCTCGGCGTCCTTCACGGCGGGCGTGATGATGCAGTCCTCGCCGGCCTTCCAATCGGCCGGGGTCGCGACGCGGTGCTTCGCGGTGAGCTGCAAGGAATCGATCACGCGGAGCAGCTCGATGAAATTGCGTCCGGTGGAGGCGGGATAGGTGAGCGTCAGCTTGATCTTCTTGTCCGGCCCGATGACGAAGACCGAGCGGACGGTCGCCTTGTCGTCGGCGTTCGGATGGATCATGTCGTACGCGGTCGCGACGACCTTCTGCGGATCGGCGATGATGGGGAAATCGACGGTGGTGCCCTGCGTCTCGTTGATGTCGCCGACCCAACCGCGGTGCGACCCGATGTCGTCCACGCTGACGGCCGCGACTTTGACGTTCCGCTTGGCGAACTCCGCCTTCAGCTTGGCGGTCGCGCCGAGCTCGGTCGTGCAGACGGGCGTGTAGTCCGCCGGATGGGAGAAGAGGATGCCCCACGAGGTGCCGAGCCACTGGTGGAAGGTGATCGTGCCTTCGGTGGTCTCCGCCGTGAAGTCGGGTGCGATGTCGCCAAGTCGTAGTGCCATAGGATCGTGGATCGTGTGTGGATTGCTCGTCTGCTGGTGCGGCCGGGACCCTACCCGACACCGCGCCGCAGGCAATCTCCGACACGGCGCCGGCCTCCGCGCGATCCGCGCGGATAGTTTTGTCACCCTCGGAGGAATGGTTGGTTCGGGCGGACCGGTCGTTGCGCCAGAAGTCTGTGTTACCCGAGGTGGACGCCGACATGAGCCAGGAGACACGGAAGACAGCGCGGGGCAAGCGAAGGCGGCGGTACGCCCACGCGGTCCCGCGGTACCAAGGCCAGCGCTTCGAACCCGCCTTCTAGTTTTGGGCTACGATCGGAGGGCTTCGATCCCGGCCCCGCGGGTGCAGCCGCTCACTTCCGCTTCGGCAGCTTCGGGCGGTTGGCGATGCCGTCGTGGATGACCTTGAGCACCGCCTTGCGCTCGGCGCCGGCCAGCGTGAGGCGCGGCGCGCGGACCCATTCCTTGCCCAGACCGGTCTCCTGCACGGCGAGCTTGATGTACTGGACGAACTTCGGGTGGGTGTCGAGATGCAGCAGCGGCGTGAACCACCGGTAGATCTCCCTCGCCTGGTCCCAGTCGCCGCGTCGCATGAGCTCCCAGAGATGCTGGTTCTCCGCCGGGAACGCGATGCCCGTGCCCGCCACCCAGCCGTCGATGCCGAGGATGGCGCTCTCCAGCGCGAGGTCGTCCACGCCGGTGAAGATGGCGTAGCGGTCGCCGACGGTGTTGTGCAGGTCGGTGATGCGGCGGGTGTTGCCGGAAGATTCCTTGAGCGCGACGAAATTCTTCTGGTCGGCCAGTTCCGCGAACAGCTCGGGCGTCACGTCGTGGCCGTAGCTGAGCGGGTTGTTGTAGATCATGACCGGCAGGCCCGTCGCCTTCGCCACCGTGCGGAAGTGGTGCAACGATTCGCGGGGGTCCGGCGACTTGTAGACCATCGGCGGCATGAGCATGAGGCCGTCGGCGCCGACCTGCTCGAGGTCGCGCACGTAGCGGCAGGCCTCGGACACGCTGCTCTCGGCGACGCCGCTGAGCACCGGCACGCGGCCGAACACGACCTTCACCATCTCGCCCATCACCGCGCGCTTCTCGTCGGCGGTGAGCGACTGGTTCTCCCCGAGCGACCCGAGGAACACGAGGCCGGCGACGCCGGAACGGATGAGGGCGTCGGCGTGCGCCGCGGTCGCGTCGAGGTCGAGCGAACCGTCCTTGTGGAGCTGGGTGGTGATGGCGGGGAAGACGCCGGACCAATAAGGTTTCATGGGATGCGCATGGCCATCACGCGCACGCCGGCACGGGCCCCGCGGGCGGATGGACTTCCAGAAGTTGCCACAGGCGATGGCGTCCGGTCTTGGAGGAAAAGCCGGTTTCTGCCGTGAACATCCGCACACCGCCGCGGACCGGTCCCGTTTTCCTGGGTGGAGAAAATTGCATCCAAACCCCGGCGGCTTGCGGATAACCGGGCGAACTTGTGCCGTCCGCCCGTCCCTCGATGCAGCCTTCCGACAACCCCATCCCGTTCCCCGGGGTCGCGGCGCGTCCGGTCGACGCGTCGGACACGGCGACCGATGCGCGGTTGTTGGCCGAGCTGGCCGCCGGCCAATCCGGGGCGCTCGCGGAGCTCTACCGTCGGCGGGGCGGCACGTTGCACGGGCTGTTGGCGCGGATGCTCGGCGACGACCGGGAAGCCGAGGAGGCGCTGCAGGACACCTTCGTGCAGATCTGGCGCCGGGCCCGGAACTACGACGCGGCGAAGGCCGGCCCGTTCACGTGGATGGTGATGGTCGCCCGCGGCCTCGCGCTCGACCGCCTCCGTCGGCGCGCCCGGCAGGCGACGGCGTTCGACGGCTACCGGTCGGAGCTCACCGCGACCGGACGCGCCGAGGACGAAGGCCTCGTCCGGCCCGACGGCGGCGAGGACGCGGGCCGGCTGAGCGGAGCGCTCGCCAAGCTCCCCTCCGAGCAACGCGAAGCCATCGAGCTGGCCTTCTGGCGCGGTTGCACCCAGGAGGAGATCGCCCGCGCCACCGGTGCGCCGCTCGGCACCGTCAAGGCCCGCATCCGCCGCGGCATGCTCGCGCTGCGGCAAAAGCTCAAGGAACGTCATGGATAGCGCCCTCAAGATCGCCGACCCCGCCGCCGAGGAAGCGGCCAGCCTGTACGTGCTGGAGCTCTTGCCGCCCGACGAGCGGGACGGCTTCGAGCGCCGCCTCGTCGCCGACCCGGCGCTGCGCGGCCTGGTGCGCGAGCTCCAGGGCAATGTGGATGCCTTCGCCCTCGGCGAACCGGAACGTCCGGCACCGCTCGCCGTCTGGGGCCGCATCGCCGCGGAAGTGCAGGCCGGCGAAGCGCCGGTGATCGGCTTCCCCGCATGGGCCCTCAGCTGGGCGCCGCACGCGCTCGCCGCCGCCGCCTGCTTGGCCTGCGGCGCTTGGCTGCATTCGCTGCTCGCGCCGAAGCTCGCGGTCGGCCCGGTCGTCGCACACGCCGACGAGGTGGCTTCCACCACGCACACGCCTCCGCCCGTCGCGGCGGTCGCTCCCGCGCCTGCGCCTTCCGCCGCGGCGATCCCCGCGGCGCCCCCCGCTCCGGTGATCACGCCGGCCGCCCGCGCCGACACCGCCGCGGTGGCCGAGGCCGGACGGTTGCGCGAACGCGTCCGTCTGCTGGCCTCGCAGGTGGAGGCGTTGAACCAGGTGCTCACGCAGCAGGCGGTCCTGCCGAGCGGCGTCACCCGCCTGCACGTCTTCAAGCTCGTCAACACCAACGCCACCGAGCTTCCGCGCACCGAAGGGACGCTCCGGTCGTTGCCCGAGACGCTCGCCCATCTCGCCTCCGGACAATCGGCCCTTTCGAC
>CANGMH010000386.1 GCA_947454005.1 Verrucomicrobiota bacterium | reverse complement strand
CGAGATGCTTCGGCGTCAGACGGAACCGCGGCGTCTCGAACTGCGGGATGTACAGCGGACGCGACGTGACATCGACGACGGGCTTGGCCGGCGGTGCCTTGGGCGCCACGACCTTCTTGGTCCTGCCGGGTTTCCCGCCCGCTGCGGACGACGGACCGTGGTCATCACCGTGGTCGTGGTCGTGCGGTTCCTTCGCCCCGTCCAGCTCGGCGAGCTTGGCCTTGAGCGCGGCCTTGGCGGCGGACGTGACGGCATCGGGGACCTGGACCTTGAGCGCCCGGCTCGCGATCGCTTGCTCGACCAGCTGGCCGACCTGCTCGACCTGGTCGATGCCCATGAAGACATCCACCTCGGGCATGAGCTTGGGCAGCTCCTCGCGGAACCGCTGGGGCATGCAGCCGGAGACGATCACCGCCTGGCCGGGCCGCGTCTTCTCGCGGAACTCGGTCGACTCGAAGATGGTGTCGACGCTCTCCTCCTGCGCCGCGTCGATGAAGGAGCAGGTGTTGACGATGACGGCATCCGCCTCGGCCGGGTCGTTCACGATCTCGACGCCGCCCTTGAGCAACGACCCGAGCATGATCTCGGCATCGACCAGGTTCTTGGCACAGCCGAGCGAGATGAGCCCCACGGTGCGGGGACGGTTCGGCGTGGCGGTCGCGGCGGGGACGGGTTTCTTCGCGGTCACAGGACGGGCACGCTAGCGGATCGGCGGCCCGCCGCGCAACGACGGCGAAAGTTCCGCGATCCGGCCCGGAGGGCGCACGCGGATGGGTCCGGCCCGGGCACGGTCAGAATCGCGTTGTCCCGTCCACGGCGCATCGGCACGCTCCGCGCCTCGTATGCAACAGGTCACATTCGGCCTCATCGGAGGCGGCACCGTGGGCGGCGGCGTCCACCAGGCTCTGCAGCGCAACGGCGCGCTCATGGCCTCGCGGCTAGGCATCGGGTTGTCCGTCGCCAAGATCGCCGTCCGCGACCTCACGAAGGCCCGCGTCGCCGCCATCCCCGCCGGTCTGCTGACCGACGATTGGCGCGGCGTGGTCCAGGACCCCGCGGTGCAGGTGGTCGTCGAGCTGATGGGCGGGACGACCACCGCGAAGGACGTCGTGCTCGCCGCGCTGCGCCTGGGCAAACCGGTGGTGACCGCGAACAAGGCCCTGCTCTCGACCCACGGACCGGAGCTCTTCGCCGCCGCGGCCAAGCACGGGGCGAACCTGTACTACGAGGCGTCGGTCGCCGGCGGCATCCCGGTCATCAAGGTCCTGCGCGAATCGCTCGTCGGGAACCGGCTGATCTCGGTGCACGGCATCGTCAACGGCACCTGCAACTACATCCTCACCCGGATGAAGCTGGAGGGCGCGGAGTTCGCGGACGTCCTCGCCGACGCCCAGCGCCTCGGATACGCCGAGGCCGAGCCCTCGCTCGACGTCGACGGCCACGACGCGGCCCACAAGACCGGCATCCTTGCCTCGCTGGCGCACGGCTTCTGGGTGAAGCCCGGACAGATCCACACGGAAGGCATCCGCGGCATCAGCAAGCTGGACATCCAGTTCGCCGCGCGGCTCGGCTACACCATCAAGCTGCTCGGCGTGGTCAAGCAGGTCCCGTCCGCCAGACGCGGTCGTCCCGGCCCATGCCCGCCGATCCAGGTCGCCGTGTATCCCGCGCTGGTGCCGGACAGCCATGTGCTCGCCTCGGTGAACCACGCGTTCAACGCCATCTCCGTCCGCGGCGATGTCGTGGGCGACACGCTCTTCTACGGACGCGGCGCCGGTGCCGAGCCCACCGCGAGCGCCGTCCTCAGCGACCTCGCCGACGCCGCGCTCGACCTCAAGCACGGTTCGCACAACCGCGTCCCCTGCTTCGTCGCCCACTCCGGCGACGGCAGCGTGGTGCCGATGGACGACGTGGTCTCCCGCTACTACGTGCGCCTCTCGGTCGTGGACCGGCCCGGCGTCTTCGCCCGCATCGCCAACCTCCTGGCCAAGGCCCGCATCGGCATCTCGTCGATCATCCAGCCCGAAGGCCACGCGGGCGAGACGGTGCCGGTGATCCTGATGATCCACGACGCCCCGAACGCCGCGATGAAGCGCGCCCTCGCCCAGATCGCGAAACTCAGCGCCGTGAAGGACGCGCCGGTGATGATCCGGGTCGAGCCGTTCGAGTGAACCGCGGCCGCAAGGGGCGCGGAGACGGAAGAAGACCAAGCCGCCCGCGGTCGCCGCGGTGAATCGCCACGTCCGCCAGGTCGCGGTCGTCGATCGCACCCGCTTCTCCCCCTTTTCGGCGACCGCTTCACTCCGTGGTGACCGCCACGAGGAACGGCAGCCTCCCCTGCCCCTCCGTCTCCAACGTCAGCGAGACCACCGGGACGGCCGGCTTCGGATTGTCCCAAGCCAAGTGGAACAGGCCGATGTCCATGCCGAGCTCCTTCACGACCGGATTCCTCCCGGTCCAGACCGGTTCCGGCGTCGCCGGGACCTTCGGATCGATCCACCAGTCCCGGATGTTCTCCCCATGCCGGAGCGGCACCACCGCGGTCGTGCCGTCGGCATAGCGCACCGTGTACCGGCCGATCTCACCGAGCCGCGGACCGTCCCAAGCGCTTGCGTGGAGGAAGTGGAGCCGCCGGCAGACACGGTTCACCGGGAGCCCTTCGACGCGACGCGGAAGGGCCGGCAGCATCTGGCCACCGAGTTGGATGACGCCGCGGACATCGAAGCGGATGTCGCCGACGACGAGGGGGCCCGGCACCAGGCCATCGAGCTGGTTGCGGAGGGCTCCGGAGGAGAAGTTCGCGAGCGTGTGGGTGAGATGTCCCGACAGATCCAGGGGCCCGGTCCGGCCCGTGACCGGCGGCGCCGACGCCTCCTTCAGCGGAGCAAATGTGATCTTCCCGGCGACCATCGCCGCTTGGACCGGCGTGGCGGACCAGTCGAGCCCCATCCCGCGCAATCCGGACCGCACCTCGGCGAGGTCCCAGAGCACGACGGTGTGGTTGCCGGTGGCGACCGCGAGATGCCGTCCGTCCGGGCTGAAACGCAACGCCGCCACGGCACCACGCTCGGAGCTTTCGAGCCGGCACCAAACCTGGCCGCTGTCGACGTCCAGCAGCGCCACCTGCTGCGCATCCATCGCGGCGGCGAGGGAACGCCCGTCCGGGGCGATCGCGAGCGGGCTGGACGACGTCGCGGAGCCGGGCCGCGGCACCGTCCAACGCGGTGGTCCGCCGGCGATGGGCTCGCGGCGCAGCTCGGTCGCGGTGGACACCACCAGGTCGGCCCCGCCGGCAAGGAAGATCCCGTGGCCGTTGGGCCCGGTCACGATGGGCCTTACGAGCCGGGCCTCCGGAGCGGATAGCAGCAGCATCTCCGCGGCATGATAATCACCGGCCAACAACCAGTGCCCGTCGGGGCTGGCCCGCAGGCGGGTGGTGTCATCCGGGAGTCCACCCGCGGCATGCACGCCGGTGGACGAGATCCGGAACAACTCGCGTCCTCGGGCGCTGAGCACTTCGTCGACCTTGACCGCCGCGAGCGGAAGTTCCCGGCCCACCGCGCCTGCGGGCCGAGCGTCGCCCAGCGACAGCCGGCGGGCGACCGGGTCCCAACGCAACGCGACACGCACGACCGCTTCCGCGGTGCTGGCCCACAACACCTCGCCGCCGGGATCCGTCTCCAGCCAACGGGTCCAGCCCAGAGGGAGCAGGAGCGGTTCGCCGCCGGCCACGGGCCACAACCGGATGCCGTCGTAGCTGGCCACGGCGAGGACCTCGCCTCCCGCCAGGAAGGCGAGGTCCCAAGTCCCCTTGTTCGAAGCCAGCGCGCGCGGCGGCACCGGCTCGGACAACACCCGAACGCCTTCCGGCAACGCGGACTCCCATTCGATCAGGTCGTAACGCCCGTGGCCGTGCTCCAGCACCCCGCCCAGACGGCCGTCGGACCGCCATCGGAACTCCGTGGCGGTCCGGTTGATCCGCAGCATCTGCCTTCCCGTCTCCAGTTCCCAGAGCCGGGTCGTGCCGTCCCAACTCGTGGACAAGGCGAACGGCCGCGTCGGGTGGACCGCCCCGCCCACGATCTCCGCCTGATGCCCTTCGAAGCGGATTGCCCGCGGATCCGGTCCGCCGAGCCGGACCAGGT
>CANGMH010000385.1 GCA_947454005.1 Verrucomicrobiota bacterium | reverse complement strand
TGCTCGCCGGCATCCCGTCTCACGTGAACCTGATCCCGCTGAACCAGACGGAAGGCTTCGCCGGCGCCACCGCGGCGTCCGGGGCCGCGGAGGAGTTCCAGCGGGTGCTGCGGGGCCACGGCATCCCCAGCACGGTCCGGCAACGCCGCGGCATCGACGTGGCGGCGGGTTGCGGCCAGCTGCGGGCGGCGGGGTCCGCCCCGTGACCGGTGGGCCTCCGGCGTCCGGACCGGGGCTTTCGCGGGGTCCTGCACCGCTTGCGCCGGCGCTATTGCCCGACGCCCGGCGGCCTTCTACTTTCCGCGCCTCTTAGAAGGCAGTTCCATCGAACCATGAGCGAAGAAACGTCAGACCCCACCACCGTGCAGCCCGGCGAGACCGCGCCTGAAGCCGCCCTGGAGGCGCTCACCCCCGCGCAGTCCGCCGAGCTGAAGGCCAAGGCCGCGCAGTCCACCGAGCTCTACGAGCGGCTGCTCCGCACGACGGCCGATTTCGACAACTTCAAGAAACGCGCCGCCCGCGAGCGCGACGAGGCCCGCCGCTCCGGCGTCGAGGCCACGCTCGGCAAGCTGTTGCCGGTGCTCGACAACTTCGACATGGCGCTCGCCGCCACCGCGCAGCCGAACGCCACGGTCGAGACGCTGAAGGTCGGCGTGGCGATGATCCACGGCCAGCTGCGCGGCGTGATCACCGATTCGGGCCTGGAAGAGGTCGAGGCCCTCGGCCAGCCGTTCGATCCGGCGCTGCACGAGGCCGTGTCCCAGCTCGAGACCGCCGACGTGCCCGAGGGCCAGGTCGTGCAACAGCTCCGCAAAGGCTACCGGTTCCGCGAGCGCCTGCTCCGACCGGCGAGCGTCGTCGTCGCCAAACGTCCTCCGGCCGAAGCCGCCCAGGCCTGAGATCCTCCGGTCCCACCGCGCCGCATGACGGCCCTGCCGGGCAGGACCGCGCGCATCCAAGATAGAGACCCACTTTCATGGCAGCCTCCAGCAAACGCGATTATTACGAAGTCCTCGGTGTCGAACGCGGCGTCTCCGCCGACGACCTGAAGAAGGCCTACCGCAAGCTCGCGGTGAAGTTCCATCCGGACAAGAACCCCGGGGACAAGGGCGCCGAGGAGAAGTTCAAGGAGCTCGGCGAGGCCTACGAGGCGTTGAGCGATCCGCAGAAGCGCGCGGCCTACGACCAGTACGGGCACGCCGCCTTCGATCCGCGGGCGCGCGGCGGCGGCGGTGGCGGACGCGGCGGCGGGTTCCACGACCCGAACGACATCTTCCGCTCCGCCTTCGGCGGCCAAGGCGACCTCGGGTCGATCTTCGAGCAGTTCTTCGGCGGTGGAGGCGGGGGCGGCGAGGACTCCGAATCGGGAGGTCCGTCGCGCGGATCCGATCTCCGCTACGACATGGAGATCACCCTTGCCGAGGCCGTGAACGGCACCGAGAAACAGATCACCGTGACCAAGCCGGCCGCGTGCGACCAATGCTCCGGGACCGGCGCCGAGAAAGGGTCGAAGCGCATCCGCTGCATCCAGTGCGCCGGCCGCGGTCGCGTGGTCGTCTCGCGCGGCATCTTCAGCATCCAGCAGACCTGCCCGCGCTGCGAAGGCGCCGGCGAGATCGTCGACAAGCCGTGCAAGGCCTGTTCCGGCGACGGCCGGGTCAACAAGCCTTCGACCATCACCCTGCGCATCCCGGCGGGCGTGGACAACGGCACGCGGCTGCGGTCCTCCGGCAACGGCGAGGCCGGTCACCGGGGCGGCCCGGCCGGCGACTTGTATGTCGTTCTGCACCTGGCCGAGCACGACATCTTCCGGCGCGACGGCGACGACCTGCAATGCGAGGTGCCGGTCGCGTTCACCCAAGCGGCACTCGGCGCCGACGTGGATGTGCCCACGATGACGGGCAAGGCGCAGATCCGCATCCCGGCCGGCACGCAGACAGGCACGACGTTCCGCCTGAAGGGCAGGGGCGTGAAGAACATCCAGGGCCACGGCGTCGGCGACCTGCTCGTGAAGGTCGTGATCGAGACGCCCACCCGGCTCGACGCCGCCCAGCGCGCGAAGCTCGAAGAATTCGCGAAGCTCTGCGACCCGAGCGTGAACCCGCAGAGCAAGGGCTTCTTCGACCGCGCGAAGGAGTTCTTCCGGTGACGCAGGGGCGGTGGGGGGATCAGTGATCAGTATTCAGTGATCAGTATTCAGTCGCGGAAATCCTGGTTCACCTCTCGGCATCGATTTCTTCTGCTCCGATCACCGATCACTGATTACTGATTACTGATTACTGATTACTGATTACTGATTACTGATTACTTATCACTGGCCCACCGCTCCCGACCATGCACCGTTTCTTCCTCCCTCCCGACCGGACGCGCGGCGACGTGCTGGCCTTGTCGGAGGAGGATGCCCATCACGCGTCGAGGGTGCTGCGGGTCCAGGTCGGCGAGCCGGTCGTGGTGCTCGACGGCGCGGGCGGGGAACTGGCCTGTGTCGTGGAATCCGCCGGGAAGCGCGATGTCACGGTCCGGGTCGTGAAGCGGGCCATGCACCCGCCGAGGGCGGCGGAAGTGACCTTGGTCCAGGCGATCGCCAAGACCAAGGCGATGGACGGCATCCTCCAGAAATCGGTGGAGCTCGGCGCCGCGCGCGTGGTGCCGCTGGTCGCCGACCGGAGCATCAGCGTGCCCGGTGACGCGGACGACAAGCGTTCGAAGTGGCAGACCATCGCCACCGAGGCGGCGAAGCAATGCGGCGCTGTGTGGCTCACGCGCGTCGATGCGCCGCAGTCGCCGTCGGCGTGGATCCGGCGCGGCGAGCGTTTCGACCTCGTTCTCATCGGGTCCTTGCTCGACCAGCCCCGTCACGCCCGGACGCACTTCGACCGGTTCGTCGCCGAGCACGGGCGCCTGCCCCGGTCGGTCGCGGTCATCGTCGGCCCTGAGGGCGATTTCACCGCCGAGGAATATGCCGCGTTCAAGGCCGCTGGCGCGAAGGCCATCTCGCTCGGTCCGCTCGTCCTCCGCTGCGAGACGGCGGCGACGTATTGCCTGGCCGTGGTGAACCACGAGTTGTCCGCGCCCTGAGCGTGGTAGTGGGGAAAGGCAGCGATCGGTGTCCCTCGGACGTGCGCGGTTCCGCTCATCCATTGCGTCGGCTCGCCGGCACCACCATCAACAGCCCCGAGCCGCCTTGCGCCGCCGCGCGGCGCGCCATTGCCAGACGCCGAGAACCGGAAAGCACAGGGCCAGAGGCAAGAACGATCTCGCTTCCGGGACGGCACCGGGGGCCGCGAAGCCGGCGGTGATGTCGTTGTCGTCCAAGGTCACGGCCCCGTTCAATGCGAAGGCTCGTCCGCCCGCCAAGCTCGCCCGGGCGTTCATCGTGATGCTGGCTTGGGCGATGATGTTGCCCCAGAAAGCCGTGTCCGAGCCCAGTGTCGCGGATGAGCCGACCTTCCAGAACACGTTGTCGGCATCGGCGCCGTTGATCAGGACGATGGCCGAGCCGACGGAGGTCGTGAGCGTGCTACCGATCAGGAAGTCGAAGCGCGCATGGGGATCTCCTCCCCCGTCCAGGGTGAGTGTTCCTGTCAATTGGGCCGACGAGGTGAAGTTTCGGACGCCGGGAGACAGGGTGAGCCCGCCCAGATCCAACCCGGTCAGGTTCTCGACGGGCGTCTCGTTGCTCAGGGCCACGAAGGCCGCGAGGGCATCGATCTGGGCCTGCTGCACGACCGCCTCGGCGTTGTCGTAGGTCAGCCCGCTCACGAACCCCGGAGGGAAGCCGGTGATCGCCGACCCCGGATAGACGCCCAGGTTGCCGATCAGAACCGTGTTGCCGGTGCTCGTCACCGTCGAAGCCCCCAAGACCGCGAATGTCCTGGCCGCCAGCAGATCGCCGGAGAACACCGAGGCGTTGGCTTGTGGCAACGAAGCGGCCACCGCCGCAAGCGAAAGGAACAAGTGATGTCTCATTTTTCGGAGCAAGCGGGTCAGAGGGAGCGTTATCGCCCGGACGAGAGCGTCTCCGGCTCTCTTTTCTAGGAACGCTTCTGGGCTCGTCGCGGAGGTTGCATGCCGCCCCGGGCTTCGACCATGGGGTCTTCGCCCCATCCGGTCCCACAAGTGGGCACCACGAAGCATCGGAGGATGGAG
>CANGMH010000384.1 GCA_947454005.1 Verrucomicrobiota bacterium | reverse complement strand
TTCGGACGCCAAGCTCTTCACCGCCGCGCTCGCGCTCGACCGCCTCGGCGCGGGGCACCGGCTCCAGACCTCGCTCCGCGCCCGCGGACTGCCCGGTGCGGACGGCGTCCTCTACGGCGACCTGCTGATCGTGGGCGGCGGGGACCCGAGCTTCGGCACGCGGTCGGAGAAGGGGAGACCGGACCAAGGGCTGGGGCCTGTCGTCGATGCCTTGGTGGCCGCAGGGGTGAAACAGATCGAAGGTGGCTTGGTCTGCGACGAGAGCGTGTTCCGGGGGGCGCCGTTCGGGAGCGGCTGGAACTGGGACGATCTGGACGCCGGCTATGGCGCCGCGGTCTCCGCGTTGTCTTATGACGACAACTTCCTCCACGTCGTGGTCACCCCGGGGAAGAGCGCCGGCGTCCCGCCGGTCGTCCGCGTCGAGCCGGCGTTCACGGCCCGCGCGGAAATCCCGTGGCTGGCGCCCGTCGTGGATGTCCGGATCGGGGCCGTCACGGCCGTGCCTGGAGCGGTCAACCGCTTGGAGATCCGGCGTCTTCCGGGCGGCCGGACCATCGACATCGACGGGCAGGTCGCGTCGGACGCCGGCCGGTCCGTGACCGAGGTCTCGGTGCCTTCACCGGCGGATTATTTCGCCGCGGCGCTCCGGACGGCGCTGGCCCGGCGCGGCATCGGGATCAAGGGCGCGACCCAAGTGGTCGGCTGGCGTGACCGGATCGCCCGCCCCTCGGAGGAAAGCGCGTGGAGGGAGCTGGCCTCCGTGCCGTCCCCACCGGTCGGCGCGCTGGTGCGCGACACGCTCAAGCCGTCGCAGAACCTCCATGCCCAGCTGCTCCTGCTCGCGGTCGGTGCCGCGTCGGAGCGCCTGGCGACGAACGGTGTCCCGGACCGGATCCGGAGCGGCACCACCGAGGAAGCCGGCTTGCGCGCGCTCGAAACGTTCTTGCGCTCGATCGGAATCGAGAAGGGCTCGGCGACCTTCGAGGAAGGCTCGGGGCTCTCGCGGAAGAATCTCGTCACCACCGACGCCATCGTCCGGCTGCTCGTCGCGATGGACCGGCATCGATGGGCCAAAGAATGGCGCGATGCCCTCCCGATCGGTGGCGTGGACGGCACGTTGCAAGACCGTTTCCGCGAACCTCCGACCAAGGGCAACGTCCGGGCGAAGACCGGCTCGCTGCGCCATGTCGGCGCGTTGTCGGGCTACGTCACCACCGCTACCGGGGAACGACTGGCCTTCAGCATCATGGTGAACGGGTTCCTCACCGAAGGCGCAGGTTCGCCGCGCGGCGAGATCGATGCGTTGGTCGAGATCCTTGCCGCCTATTCCGGGACCGCCGGATGACGCCGCCCTGGTCTCGATCTAGAGCCGGGCCTTGATGGCGCGCGTCCCCCAGCCGACGACCGGGACGTGGTCGAACAACCCCGTCGCGCTGTCCCAGTAATCCTGATGGACGAGCACGCGTCCTTCGGCGTCGAAACGGACCACGCTGATGCCGATCGTCCGGATGGTCTCGCCCTTGGCCACCTTCTTGAGGCGGGTGTCCATGACCCAACGGAAGTAGTACAGGCCGTCGCCGCTGCGGGTGACGTCGTCGAAGGTCGCGGTCACGGACTCGGCGGCATCGGCGGTCGCCAAGAAGTAGGCCTCGACGGCCGCGGAACCGCGCAAGGTCTTGAGTGTGTCGTTCAGATAGCAGTCCGGCGCGTAGACCTTCGTCGTGCTCGCGCGGACGTTCGCCGCATCGATCTTGCCGAGCAGCCCCTTCACTCCCGCGATCCCCGTCCGCTCCGCATCGGATCCGGGCGCTACGTTCGGCCGGTCGGCGACCCCGGCGAGCGCGGCGCGGAACCCGGCCGCGTTGTCGGCGACGCGCGGCACCGTGCGGCACGCGGAGAGGACGAAGGCCAGTGGCAGCACGAGAAAGAGGATCCGACGCATGACCGGAGCTTGCCCCGGAAGCGCGGCGAGGCAAGCTCGTCGGCGACATCGCTCCCATGAAACGACGCACCTGGAAAATCGCCGGCATCAACTTCGACCACTTCCACATGGGCGACCTGCTCCGGTATGCCCACGAGCATCCCCGCGCCGAGATCGTCGGCATCAGCGACGAACAGCCCGCCCGCATGGAGGAAGCCATCCAGAAGGGCCTCGTCACCCGGGACCGCGCCTTCACCGACTACCGGGAGTGCCTTGAGAAGACCAAGCCCGACGTCGTCATCCTCTGCCCCGCGGCGTCGAAGCACGGCGAATGGGTCAAGAAGGTCGCGCCCTACGGCCCTCATCTTCTGGTCGAGAAGCCCTTCGCCGCCTCGCTCAAGGAAGCCGATGCGATGGTCAAGGCCATGGGCAAGGACCAGACCCTGATGATCAACTGGCCGCTCCAATGGGTCGGCTCGCACCGCAAGGCCCACGAGCTCGTGTCCAAGGGCGTCATCGGCGAGGTGCTCAACGTCTGGCACATCGGCGGCAACCGCGGCCCGCTCTTCCACGGCGCGGACAAGGACGAGAAGACCCGCGAACAGGTCGCGAAGGAGAAACCGGATTCCTGGTTCTACAAGAAGGCCCAAGGCGGCGGCTCGCTGCTCGATTACCTCGGCTACGGCACCACGCTCGGCACCTGGTACCAAGGCGGACGCCGCCCGCTCGAGGTCACCGCCACCGTGGATGAACCGGCCGGCCTGGAGGTGGACGAGCACAGCATCGTCGTCGCCCGCTACGCGCACGGACTGTCGAAGTTCGAGACGCGCTGGGGCACCTTCACCGATCCGTGGATCATCCAACCGCAGCCCAAGTGCGGCTTCGTCATCCTCGGCACCGACGGCACGGTGAGCAGCTACGACTACGACGACTACGTGACCGTCCAGACGCGCAAGAAGACCGTGCCGCACCAGCTCCCCGCGCCCGCGCCGAAGGCCCCGAACCAGAACCCGGTGCAATACCTTCTGCATTGCCTGGACAAGGGAGTGCCGTTGGAAGGCCCGGTGAGCCTGCCCATCAGCCGCATCGGCCAAGAGATCGTGGATGCCGCCGTGAAGAGCGCGAAGCTGAAGAAGACGGTGAGGCTGGCTTAGCGGGCTTCGTCAGTAAGTTGAACGTAGCGGTCCTCCAAAGCCGAATAGATGGCGAGGCCTGTGTAGCCGGCGAGCCGCGCCACAATCAGGTTGATGGCGCCAGCGATTCGACTCTGGTTGTTCATCCGCTCAAACGAGTCAAGGTTGGGTTTGCTGCCATGTGCCAGGAATTTTCGTTCGCTGCTCCATGCTTCAAAGACTTCCTTCATTTCTGGTTCCCATCGAAGCCGGAGGTGTGACGCGAGCCAAGCGAGCGCGTCTTTGAGACGGTACGGTTTTGCGCTGCTGAGCAGACCGGTGAGCCGTGAAAAACCTGGCACACCCTTGCTTTCCTGGTTGCGGGCAAACGCCGTTAGTTGAGCTTTCGCAGCATTAAACGCGGCGGTTTCATCGGAGCTGTCAGAAGAGGCGAGGCAACTGTGAAGTCCGATAACCAATCCCTCGAACACGGCACAAATACTCAGGGTGCCAACATCTACAGGAGTCATCCGCAAGCTCGACTGACGACACAGATACAGGGTACGTTGCACTAAGCTGCATTCAGCGTCGTTACGTAAGAAAAAGTGAGTCGATTTCACAAGAGCTAGTCGAAGGTCCGCGCCATTGGCGCATGCTGCTTCCCCAAGTAGGCGGAACGGCGTGCTAGGCAGATCACGCCGGGGATATATGTCGTCGTGAAGTGTGTGGATGCCTTGGCTGATGGTGAAGCGCTGTGGCCATGTTTCTTGCCCGTGGACGAATGCAACGGCGGAACGGAAGGCAGCGAATGTGGCAAGGAACTGAGCTTCGGTGACGGTGCGATCTTTCTTCACTCTCAGGCAAGCCTCGCAGTCCGGGCCCGAGCAAATCATCGCGAACTCAAAATCGTCTAACTCGCCTCGAAACATCCCGTCCCTCTGTTCGATACATTCACCGAGGAATTCGTTGATAGTTCTGACGGTAGTGCCTCCATTAAACCAAGCAGGTTTGTATCCTTCGAGGTAGGCGCGTCCCAAGTAACCGCAATGTGAGGTGGCCTTCTCTCCGGGCATCTGCGCGATTGCTTTGGCAGCTGCCACGTCATGGGCCCGGGTCTC
>CANGMH010000383.1 GCA_947454005.1 Verrucomicrobiota bacterium | reverse complement strand
GATAGTAGCACCACACTCCGACCGCCTTATCCGCCCCTTCTCTTGGCAGCAGTTCCCGCGGGAATCCGTCCGGGGTGTCTTCAATCGAAAGGAACAATTTTCCGATCGCTGGCACTTGGCCCCCTTTGAATTGCACCTTGTCGGCTTTTCCGAAGAACAGGACCGCCGGCAGATCATGCCGCACACGCCACTGGTCGAACACCAAGCCGACTGCAGATCCTTTGATGGCATCATCAGCGGCCAACTGGCGTCCTGCTGCCGATTCCCGCAACCACAGCAGGTCGAGCAGGTGGCGGGCCTTGAAGTAAAGGCCCCCTTCGTGCTCCACCAGTTCCAACTTCTCGGGATTTCTTTTCTTGGCAGCCATGGTTCTTCGTCCGTGCCTCACCCCAGCCGCTGCTTGAGGCGTTCGGCCTCGGCGCAGAGCAGGTTCTTCAGGCGGTGGTTGATCACGTAGAGGGTCGCGGGGTTCATGCCCAGCTCGCGGGCGATGCGGAGGATGGGCCAGCCTTGCCGGTGGTGCAGATCGAACACCTGGAAATGCTTGGCCTCCGTCTTCCGCGCGACGGCCTGCAGCGCCAGGTCCAGCACATGGCGCCGCCAGTCGCCCTCCCAATCGGTCAGGAGCGCGGCCTCATCGGGGATGCGCCCGAGCGGGCCGGTGGACGAGTCGGCGGCGGCGAGGGATTCCAGCGGGACGGGCGGTCGTTGGCGGAACTTGTCGCTCACCCGCCAGCGCGTGAGATTCATCAGCCAGCCCTTGAACGAGCCCCGCGCCGGGTCGGACTCGAACACATGGATGGTCTCCGCCACGCGCTTGAACACGTCCTGCGCCACCTCCTCGGCCTCCTCCTCGCTCAGGCCGGTGCGGCGGGCCAGACCGAACACGAGCTTGTGGTAGAGCCGGTGGAACTCCGCCCAACTCGCATGGTCCTCCCAATCGCTCAGCCGCCCCAGCAAAGAGGCGCGGGTTACCAAGGATTGAGGGTCGGCGGGCATCTGTTCGTGGGAGAGGTAACGGAAGGGCGGGGTGGAATCTTTCAAAGAAGATGCGGAGCTGTCGAGATTCCTCCGATCCACAGAGGTGTCCCATCGGCGCATCCGCGCACCGGCCCGCTCCACCAAGCCGAGACCCGGAGAGGTCGACCGTTTGCCGGTGTCCCTTGAGGCATAGAAGTCGGCGGAAGATTTTTGAAAGGTCCGGCCGGGCCGCCGCGTTCCGTGCGGTATGAACAACGGTTCACAAAAGCGTCCTGGCTTCCGTCACGCCGCCCGAGTTCTTCGCGACCAAACCTCCGGACCCAACCCCACCATGAATTCCAACCACATCATCTCCACGCAGCGCACGTGCCCCCACCTGAAACCGGTGTTGGTGCTCGGACTGGTCGCCGCCGGCTTGGTCCTGCCAGCCCGAGCGGCAGGACCCACGCCCCAGCAGAAGGAAGAACAAAGGAACGCCTTGCGCGAGGACAAGGTCTTCCGGGCCGTGCACAAATCCCTCACCGATGCGGGCATGACCTCCAGTGCCGCGGCCCGACGCGCCTTGGCGCTGGTCCAAGGCCTGGCCGAACCCGCCGCCAACGCGGGAGGAAACACCGGAAAGAAGACGCCCAAGCCGGAAACGCCGGAAACGAAGCCGCAGCCCGATGCCTCCGCCGGATCGGCGAAGGTCACCCCGCCGAAGAAAGAGCAGCCCGCGGCGGATGAACCCGCGGACGCCGGGACGGTGGAGCAGAAGAAAACCGCGGTCGCGCTGGCGGAGTTCCCCGGAAAGGACAACAAGCACGTGCTCTCGCCCTGGGGTTTCTTCCACACGGGCTTCACGCTGGCGAACCCCTACACGGTGGTCACCTCGACGAACAGCGCGGGCGCAAATCTCTACGACCTGGAGCCGGCCGGCTCGACCGCGAGCGCCTACATCGAGTTTGTCTATAACAACCGCTGGGCTTTCGACAGCCAGCCACTGAGCACGCACACGGTCGATTGCAAGCCCGGCGAGGTCCGCGAGTGGGTCTTCTGGCCCGCGAGCGGTTGGGATTTCCAAGGCCGCTTCGGCTACACCTACGCATCGGGAACCAAGGAATCAGCAAGCACCATCGCCGGCGCGAGCGAGTTCAACGTGGAGGCGACTTTGGCCCGTCATCTCGCCCGCCGCGCCACGGAGCATTGGCGCATCAGCGTGGGGCCGGAGGTCTCCCTCGGCATGGCCACGGACCGAGGGGCGCTGGACATCCATCCCCGCGGGTTCGCCGGCCTCGGCGCCGCGGTCGGCTTCGACAACCTCTTCGTCAACGGGGCCGAGGAGAAGATCCGCCAAGCGATGTTCACCATCCGCGTGGGCGGGGCGGCCTTGGACATCCCCGCGCTGGAGGGAGACACGCGTCGCTTCGAGCAGCGCCATCTGCTGCCCGAATACGACCTGAAGTGGGACGCGCTCGCGATGGAGACCGAGCTCTTCTACCCGCTGGGCAAAAGCGTCTATCTGACCGCGGGCGGGCGCGTCTACGCCAACGCACATCCCGGGCAATGGAACCTCTATCTGGGCCTCAGCATGGGCCTCGACCGGCTCAACGCCCTGTTCGGCAACGGTGGCGGAGACAAGGAGAACCCGACCCCGGCGACCGCGCCGAAGTGAGCTTGTCCCGGGGAAGATTCCCGTGAGCCGGCGGTTCCTCTCCGGCCACGTCGCGCGACGGCCGCCGTCCTTTGGGACGGCGGCCGTTTTTTCGTCCGGCCCTGGTCCGCCGCGCTTGGCAACATTCCTCGTTGCGCGCTACCTCCATTCGTCGGGAACGACACGAGCGGGCCGACCGTCGCGCATCCACACAGGGCCGTCGCCGGGCAACTGCCGCGTCCACCCGTTCTGCCGCAGCGGCCGGCTGGCGATGGTTGGGGACGGATCCGCCAACTCGAAGGACCTGCCGCCCGTCTGTGTGACGCGCGGCAACCCGTCTTCTCGGCGGACCGCGGACACCACCCCGGGAAGACGGTCCCTTTGACGGTTTGTCGGGCCGCGACACCGCGGGACGACGTCTCCGGAACGAAGGCCAGAACGCCGGAGGGAGCCCCCTGCCGATGTCCGACCCCCGGTGCGCAATCTTCCCACCTTCGGTGTTTCCGAAGGACGGGCGGAGCCTACCATGAGCGGTGCGCCGCTACCCGCGTGCCCACGATGTCGGCCCAAGCCAAGATCATCGACCTGCGACAACTCCTGGCGGAGCGGCTCCCGCGCGCCCGGATGGGATTCGCCACGGCGGCCCCGGTCGCGACGCTGGCGACCGGCGTGCCGGCCTTGGACGCCCTGCTCGGCGGCGGCCTGCCTCTAGGAGAGACGACGGAGATCGTCGGCGACGGCCCCGGTTCCGGCACCGCCCAGGTCCTCCACGCCCTGCTGCGCCGAGCCGCGGCGGACGGACGCTTCCTGGCGCTGGTGGACGGCGCGGACAGCTTCGATGCGGACGCGGCGGAACCCGCCGGCCTCGCGCGCCTGTTGTGGATCCGCTGCCACGACGCGGACGAAGCGCTGCAGTCCACCGACCTGCTGTTGCGCGACCGCAACTTCCCGCTGGTGGTGCTCGACCTGAAGCTGAACCCGCCGGCCCAGCTGCGGCGCATCTCCGGGAGCGTGTGGCACCGGTTCAGCCGGCTGCGGGAGCAACATCGCACGACGCTGCTGGTGGTGACGGCCCAGCCCTTCGTCAGCGGCGCGGCCGTGCGGTTGCAGGTCGCCAGCCGCCTCAGCGCGGATGCTTTGACCCTGCCGCCGGGCGAGGTCCTGGGACGGCTCCGCTTCACCCTGCTCCGGCAGGCGAGCGGCTTCGGCGAGGAACGGACCGCTCTCGCGGGTTGAACCATGTTCGCCGTCCTCCATCTGCCCGACTTCGGGCTGCAGGCCTCGTTGCGCGGCGCCGCGGAACTATGGGAGCAACCGGTCGCCTTGGTGGACCCGGCGTCGACGACCCCGCGCGTCTGCTCCGTCACCGCTCCGGCGCGGGAGCAAGGCGTCGGCGAAGGACTCACCCCGACGCAGGCGCTCGCCCGCTGCGGGACCATCCGCATCCGCCACCGTTCGCCGGAACGGGAGGCCGCCGCGAACGAAGCGGTGCTCCAATGCGCCTACGGCTTCTCGCCGCATCTGGAGGCCACCGGCCCCGGCCT
>CANGMH010000382.1 GCA_947454005.1 Verrucomicrobiota bacterium | reverse complement strand
GGACGCCTTCGACGATTGGGCCCAGCAGCCGCTGTTGCCGCATCGGTTGAGCCGCGGCGGACCGGGCCTCGCGTGGCTCGACCTCGATGGCGACGGCTGGGAGGACGTGATCGTCACCGGGGCGAAAGGCGGCAAGCTCGCGGTGCTCTCCAACCAGGGCGGGAAAGGCTTCGCCGTGCGCGAAGCCGCCGATCTCTCCGGAGCCGACCAGACCGCGGCGATCGCTTGGGCGGACGGCAAGGGCAACCGCGATTTCTTGCTCGCGCTGTCGTCCCAAGAACTGCCGGAACCGCAGGAAAGCCGCGTCATCCGCTTCAACCAGACCGTCGAACCGCGCGCGGTCGCGGTCGGGCGCTCCAGCATCGGCACCATCGCCGCGGCGGACTTCGACGGCGACGGCGACCTGGACGTCTTCGTCGCCGGCCGGTCCGTCCCGGGGCGATATCCGGAGCCCGCGTCGTCGACGATCCTGCGCAACGAGGACGGCGAACTGGTTCCGGACGCCGCGGCGAGCGCGCCGTTCCGTGGTGTCGGCATGGTGACCGGCGCGGCCTTCGGCGACCTCGATGGCGACGGTTCGCCCGACCTCGTGCTGGCCCTGGAATGGGGACCGATCCGCGTCTTCCTGGGCCGGGGTGGGCGCTACGAGGACGCCACCGCCGCCCTCGGCCTCGCCGAGCACACGGGTCTCTGGAGCTGTGTCGCGCTCGGCGACTTCGACGGCGACGGCCGCCTGGATATCGTGGCCGGGAACCGCGGGCGGAACACCGTGCTCGAGCTCGATCCGCCCGGCCGGTCGGCCCTCTTCTTCGGCGAGTGGAACGGCGACGGCGTCGTGCAGATGATGGAAGCGCGGCAGATCGGCGACGCGTGGTTCCCGATCCGGGACCGCTCATGGCTGGAGCGCGGGATCTCCGACCTGCCGCAGCGCTTCGCGACCCACGCGCCGTTCAGCACCGCGACGGTCCCGGAGATCCTCGGCACCCGGTCCGCGGCGGCGAAACGGTTCGAAGCCGCCGGGCTCGGATCGGCCGTCTTCCTCAATCGCGGCGACCGGTTCGTGCGGATGCCCTTGCCGCGCGATGCGCAACTGGCGCCCGCGATGTCGGTCGCCGTGGGCGACCTCGACGGCGACGGCATCGAGGACGTCTTCCTCGGGCAGAATTCGTCCGGCGACGCCTCGAACCTGACCCGCGACGACGCCGGGCTCGGCCTTTGGCTGCGCGGGAAGGGCGACGGCACGTTCACCGCCGTCGATGCTTCCACGAGCGGCATCCGGGTCGAAGGCGAGGCGCGCGGCGCGATCCTGGCGGACTTCGACCATGACGGCCGGACCGACCTCGTGGTGGCCCAGAACAACGGCCCGACGAAGATCTTCCAGAACCGCCTCGCCCGGCCCGGCCTGCGCGTGGTGCTCGACGGCGCGGCGAAGAATCCGGCCGGCATCGGCGCTCGCCTGCGTCTGCGATCGGCGGACGGCAAGGCCGGACCGGTCCGGACCGTGCTGGACGGCACTGCGCAGGTCCTCGGCGGCATCGACCGCGCCTCGGCGCTCGAAGTGCGCTGGCCGGACGGGCGCCAGAAGGTCGTCCGCTTGGAGCCCGGCCGCCGCGAGGTCCGCGTGGCGTATTGAGCGACCCGCGGCACGCGCGCCAAGCCGTCGCTGCCGGTCGCTCGCCGAGGGTTTTGCTTGTCTCGTCCGACGAGGGGGCGGAGCCTGACGCCCGACAAATCAATCCCATGAAGAATCCCCTCTTCGCTCTCGCCCTCGCGCTCCCGCTCGCCAGCGGTTGCGCCTACGACAACGACAAACACGACACGGCCGCCGGAAGCCACAGCAGCGGCGCCCGGGTCGAGGCCGGCTTCAAGAGCCTCTTCGACGGCACGTCGCTGACCGGTTGGAAGTTCGTCGGCAAGGCCGGCCAAGAATACAAGGTCCGCGGCGGCAACATCGTCTGCGAGGAGGGCGTGCAGGGGAACCTCTTCACCGAGAAGGAATATGAGAACTTCGTCTTCCGCTTCGAGTTCAAGCTCGATTACGGCTCGAACAACGGCGTCGGCATCCGCGCCCCGCTCGAGGGCGACGCGGCCTACGTGGGCATGGAGATCCAGATCCTCGAGGAATCCGGCGCGGTCGCCGGCAAGTGGGGCAAGCTGAAGCCCGAGCAGTACCATGGCTCGGTCTACGGCGTGGCCGCCGCCAAGCTCGGCGCGATGAAGAAGCCGGGTGAATGGAACACCGAGGAGATCGTCGCCGACGGCCGCCGCATCAAGGTCACCTTGAACGGCAAGGTCATCACCGACTTCGACCTCAACAGCGTCACCGATGCCAAGGTCCTCGCCCAGCATCCGGGCATGCTGCGCCCGGGCGGCCACATCGGCTTCCTCGGCCACAACGACCACGTCGAGGTCCGCAACCTCCGCGTCAAGGAGCTCCCCTCCCGCTTCGCCAAGGACAACGTGGCGCCGTATCCCGGCTTCGCCGCGCTGTACAACGGCAAGGACCTGACCGGCTGGAAAGGCCTGCCCGCCTCGCCGAACGACAACCCGGCCAAACGCGCGAAGCTCCCGCCCGAGAAGCTCGCGGCGGAGCAGGCCAAGGCCGATGCGCGCATGAAGGCGCACTGGCAGTCCGTGGACGGCGCGCTCGCCTTCGACGGCAAAGGCGACAGCCTGTGCACGCTGCGCGACGACATCGGCGACTTCGAGCTGTTCGTCGACTTCAAGATCAAGGAGAAGGGCGACAGCGGCCTCTATCTCCGCGGCAGCCCGCAGGTGCAGATCTGGGACCCGTTCACCAAGCCCATCGAGCACGGCGCCGAGGTCGGTTCCGGCGGCCTGTACAACAACCAGAAGAACCCGTCCAAGCCCACCAAGGTCGCCGACAAGCCCATCGGCGAGTGGAACCGCTTCCAGGTCCTCATGCAGGGCGAGAAGGTGACCGTGTTCCTCAACGGCGAGCTGGTGACCCACAACGTCACGCTGGAGAACTACTGGGACCGCACCATCCCCATCTTCCCCACCGGCCAGATCGAGCTGCAGAACCACGGCAACAATCTTTGGTTCAAGAACGTCTATCTGCGCGAGCTCCCGCGCCATTGATGGCCGATCGAGAGCGCCATGCCATCGGCCGCCGTCGCTGATGGATCCTCCCGGACTCCGGGGTCGGGACACGATGAGGTCCTGCCCCGGAGTTTTCGTGTCGCCATCGTCCGGTCCGGCGACGAACTCCAGCGATGAACCCGTTCTATTCCTTGGAGGCGGTGGTGCTCGGCGCGTGCGTCGTCTTCTTCTTCCGCGCGGGCCTCGCCGAGGACGGTCCGGCCTGGGGTTGGGCGGCCGCATCGCTGCTGATCTCGGTCCTGGCGTGGGGTCGGCTCGGGTGGGGACCGCTCGGCATGTTCGCGGCGCAGGCGGCGTTGTTCGCAGGCATCGGCGTCGTCCGGATGCTCCGGAAGCCGTGATCCGGCGGTCCCGGACAAGTTGTTTCCCTGCGTTGCGCCCGGGCGGCGATCGGGTAACCTCCGCGCGCTTTGAACGAAGAAGGCTATAAAGCGGTGCGGGCGTTCGGGGGGATCTTCGTCGCGACGATGGTCCTCTATGTGACGCTCTACGGCGGTTGCGAGGCGATCCGGAGCCGTGGCGGCCCGTGGGTCGTGTTCCATGAGAAGGCGGCCGACGGCACGCCCGTGGTCCGGTTGGAGCACCATAAGCTGCTCGCGGCCGGACCGGTCACCTTGACCTTCCCCGGTGAACAGGCCCCGGCACGGTTCACCAACTCGCCGTACATGCGGATCTTCAGGACGCCGAACACCAACACGATGCCCTACGGCAACGTCGTGTTCGTCGACATCGCGAACCCCACCGGGCTGCCCGGGACCGTGGTGATGGATGTCTTCGGCCACCTGCTCGAGATCCAGCCGCACCAGTTCTACCTCGACGGCCACGCGGTCCCCTGGGTGCCCGGCACGAACATCGTCGTGCCCGCCACCGGCAAGCTTCCGCCCGAGCAACGTCCGCAACGCAAGCCCCGCTGAACCCCATTCTGATGGAACAAGACACCCTGACCGTCGCCGCCTCGATCCCCGGCGAACGACTCGACCGCTATCTGCACGAGCAGTTCCCCGACACCTCCCGCGGGGAGATCCAGCGGCTGCTCGCCGAG
>CANGMH010000381.1 GCA_947454005.1 Verrucomicrobiota bacterium | reverse complement strand
GCGGCCCCATCCTCCCGTCCGGCCATAGCCGGACAAGGACGAGGGAAAGAGACATACAAGACTGGCAGTCTGCTGTGTCGCGGGTTGGCAACCCGCTGGGCGTTGATGATTCCAGGGCGAACGATTCGCCGCCGCCATGGCCGGCTACCAGCCGGCGAAACTGCAGACTGCCAGTCTGCGCTACATTTGTACGCCGCTTCTGATCGCGCCCGGCTCGCACGGCCGTGATCAGAAGTGTCGGACAGGTTGGCGGATGGGCGCAGCCCGGCAGCGTGCGCGGTCAAGGCGCCCGGAGGCGCAACTCCCGACGAAACGGGAAGAATCCACGGACGGGCGGCAGCCCGTCCCTACCATCGTGGGTAGGGTCCGCGCTGCCGCGCGGCCCCATCTGTCCTGCCAAGGACCTCCATGGGAAGGAAGCGGCCGCCGACCTCCTCGGGCACGCCTACCGGGATCTCCCCTCACACCTCTTCGACTGTCCGCCACTTCGGATCGGACCCGGCTCGCACGAGGATCCGCGGTCCGCCGCCACCGAGACAAGGCTGGCCGGACGCGCCGTCCCGGCTAGCTTCGGGAAACGATGAAACCGTTGTACGATTCTCTGGCCGCTCTGGCGCAGCCCATCGGGGTCATCTGGGCCGCGTTGCTCGCGGCGACCCTCTGGCATCTTCTCCACCGGCGATGGAAGGCCTCGGTCTTCCCCGCGACGTTGCTCCTCTTCATCCAAGTGGTCGGCGGGACGCAGTTCCCGGCGCGGCTCTTGGCCCGCTTGGAGCGCCCCTACGATCCGCTGGTCCACGGTTGGCCGGAGAAGGCCGATGCCGTGGTCATGCTCGGCGGCGCGCATGGTTTCACGGCGCGGTCCCCCCTCCGGTTCGGGGTCGGCGAGGCGGGCGACCGGATCCTGCTCGCCTTCGAGTTCCTGCGGACCGGACGTGCCAAGGCCTTGGTGCTGGGAGGAAGCTTCTACGAGATCGACGCCCAGCGCCGCCCCGATTCCGAGCTGGTCACCGCCTGGGCGCGGTCCTGGCATCTGCCGGTCGGCGAGCTGCACCTGCTCGGCGTCTGCGCGAACACGCGGGAAGAAGCCGAGCGAACCGCGCGGCTCGCCGCCGCCCGCGGCTGGCGACGGATCCTGCTGGTCAGCTCCGGCTACCACCTGGCCCGTGCCGAAGCCGTCTTCCGGAAGGCCGGATTGGACGTCATGCCCGCCGGCGCGGAGTTCCTCGGCCTCGACAGCTTGGGGGGAAAGAGCTCGTGGACGGTCGTACCGCGAGGCCGCGGCTTCGAGCTCCTCGGCTACTGGGCGCACGAACAGGTCGGCTGGCTCTACTACCGTTGGAAAGGCTGGGTCTAGCCGGAGGCCGCCGACCGGCGATGCCGCCCATGACGAATTTTCGTCCCGGGCAAAAACATCGCTTGCAATCACCCCGCCGTTCTCGCATTTAAAGCCCCGCTTCGGCGATTGCGAGTGTAGCTCAGCCTGGTAGAGCGTCACCTTGCCAAGGTGAATGTCGAGGGTTCGAATCCCTTCACTCGCTCCAGTTTATCTTGCCCGGTTCCTTCGATGGAACCGGGCTTTTTGTTGGGCCTCCGAGGCAAATACAGCGTCGGGGACCGTCTTCAACCTGCGACCGCATCGTCGACCGACCCGCGACGGACCTCACGCTGTGCAACGAGCGGCTCGGCTGCGCCGACGGTCCACCGCCATGACACCTCTTGGACAAGGACGACCGCCTCCTTTTTGCCGATCCGGCCGGGCCAAGCGGACCCGGTCGCTCTCGGGAAAAGTATCGGCCACCTTTGCAGGGCCCCCGGGAACCTCCATAGTCCGGCCGTGAGCCATCGTCCCGGAACCCCGCTTCCCGAACCCGGGCGGCCTGCCCGACGACGGATCCCGCGGTCGTTCAAGGAGCTCACGCCGAGCAACCATTTCAACCCGCGCACGTTCTTCCGCGAGATGGTGTGGAAGGCGTTCTTCACCCCGCGCAGCGGTTCGACGAAGCTGCCCAGCTTCCCGGTGCTGAAGGGCTCCGAGCTCGCGCTGACCTGGATCGGCCACGCGTCGTTCCTGCTCCAGTTCCCCGACCTCAACGTCATCATCGACCCGAACTTCGCGAACTGGCTCTTCCTGCTGAAGCGGCTCAAGCGGCCCGGCCTGAGCGTGAAGGACCTGCCGCCGATCGACCTGGTGCTGCTCACGCACGCCCACTTCGACCACTTCCACAAACCGAGCCTGCGCCGGCTGCCGTCGCCCAAGATCGCGGTCATGCCGTGGGGCTGCGGGTCGCTGGCGAAGCGGCTCGGCTTCGAGCGCATCGTCGAGCTGCGGTGGTGGGAGACCTTCGGGCACGGCGATTGGAAGGTGACGCTCGTGCCGGGCAAGCACTGGGGCGCGCGCACGCTCCGCGACGCCCACCGCGGCTGGGGCGGCTTCGTGCTCGAGCACCACGGGCGCCGCGTCTACCACGCCGGCGATTCCGGCTATTTCGAGGGCTTCGAGGAGATCGGCCAGCGGATGCGCCCGGAGATCGCGCTGCTGCCCATCGGGGCCTACTTCCCCGATTCGTTCCGGCACACGCACATGGGTCCCGACGAAGCGGTGAAGGCCTTCCGCGACCTCCGCGCCGAATGGCTCGTGCCGATGCACTTCGGCACCTTCAAGCTGAGCTTCGAGGCGATGGACGAACCGGAGCGCTGGCTGCGCGAGCTCGCCGAGGCGCAACGCCTCACCAAGCACCTGCGCGTGCTCGAAGAAGGCGTGCCCGAGAAATTCTGACGCGGGACGGACCGTCCGTCCGCTGCGGCACGTCGACCGCCCCGCCGATGCGGGGCTTTGCGAGGACACGGCCATCCGCTAAACTCCCGCCCATGCCGATCTACGAGTTCCATTGCGAAGACTGCGGAAGCGACAGCGAGGTGCTGGTGCGCTCCAGCCATTGGGAAGGCACGCCCTGCCCTGAATGCGGTTCCGCCAAGCTCTCGAAGAAGTTCTCCACCTTCGCGGCGAGCTTCCCGGGCGGCGGTGCCGCGGACAACGCCGGTTGCTCCGGCGTGCCCAGCTCGTGCGGCATGTGCGGCACGGGCAAACCGCATTCCCATTGATCCGGCGCGGGCGGCGGATCAGCGCTGCTCTTCCATCCCGGGATCCACGATCACGTCGAGCTCCAGCGCGACCTTCTTCCCGAGCTGCTGGCGGATCTCGCGCTGCGCGGCCATGCGGATCTGCTTCACCTTGCGCGCGCCCACGCCGATCAGCATGCGCTGATAGCGGTCGTTGGGCGTGACGATGGCGGCGGTCACGTGGAGCACCGGCTTGCCCTCGGCATCGGGCTTCTCCTCGACGATGTCGACCTCGACCTGCGTGCGGTAGGGCACCTCCTCGCCGGTGTAGAGATAGACCTTCTCCCGGATCATCTCGGCGACGCGGAAATCGAGCGTCGTGTTGGTGACCTGTTCGTCCGGATAGAGCTGCGGCCCGAAGGGCATCCGCGCGAGCAACGCCTCGACCAGCGCCTCGCAGCCTTCACCGGTCAGGCCCGAGGCCTCGACCACGGCGTCGTACTCCTCGGCGCCGCACCGGAGCCAGGCATCGCGGAAGGGCCGCTCGGGCAGGTCGGACTTGCCGATGCACAGGATGCGCGGTTGGCGCACGCGCTTCAGGGCGGTGGCGACCATGTCGTTCTCGGGGCCGACATCGCGGGCCGGGTCCACGACGTGCAGGACGACGTCGATGCCCCGCATCGCCTGCTCCGCGCGCTGGTGCAACGAATCGACCAGGGTGCTCTTGTGCGTCTGGAAGAACCCCGGGGTGTCCACGAAGACCACCTGCCCGCCCGGACGGTGCACGATGCCGTGGATCGGATGCCGGGTGGTCTGCGGACGCGGGGTGACGATGGAGACCTTGGTGCCGACCAGCGCGTTGATGAGCGTGGATTTTCCGACGTTGGTGCGGCCGACGACGGTGACCATGCCGGAACGGTAGGCGGCGGGCGGGGCGGGCGATGGGGTCGGCGATCCGGTCATACGAGGGCGCCAGACTAGCGGAACCCTGCCGCGGGGGAAGCGCCGTGGTGCGCGACTCCCGGCAAGTCGGACCGCGTCCGCGCGCTTGCCTCGTCCGCGCGCAGCGTCTAGGACCGTCGGCGCATGATCCCCCGATTCCT
>CANGMH010000380.1 GCA_947454005.1 Verrucomicrobiota bacterium | reverse complement strand
TTCCCGGGCCTTTTGCCGATGTTGGAAGTGGAACTACGACGGGTCGGCCATCGCGGTCCATTGGGGATCGACGCCTTCGTGGCGCGAGCCGCGGACGGACGTCCGCGGCTCAAGCCGGTCGTCGAGATCAATCCGCGGCACACGATGGGACGGTTGACCCTTGAGCTGATGCGCCACGTCGCGCCGGGGAGCGGCGGCCGGTTCAGCATCGAGAGCCTGTCCAAGGTGCGCAAACGCGGTTTCGGCGGCTTCGGCGAGTATGCCCGGTCGTTGGAGGCCTCGGCACCGCTCCGGTCCGAAGGCGAACCCGTCGCGAAGATCCGCGAGGGCGTCGTGTGCCTCAACGACCCGGATGCGGCGGAAGGCTATCTTGCCGTCTTCCAGGTCGCGAGGCGGCGCGTCGGGTGAATCCGGCCGCATGGGCCGGCCCTGCCAGAAAAGAAAAAGCGCCCGGTGAAGGGCGCTTTGGGTCAGCGGCGGACGCCGGGCAGGCGCAGGGTCACCGGGTGAGGTAGTACTTCTGCGTGTATTCTTGGACCATGCGCCAGGTGCTGTACTGCGCGGCGAGCGTGGCCATCGAGTGCCGGATCTTGGCGATCCATTGGCGGGGTACGCCGTTGGCGTCGCGGTTGAAGAAGCCCGGGATGACCTCCTCGGTGAGCGCCTTGTAGAGGTTCTCGCTGTCCACGCGGTCCTGCTCGTCGACATCGGCCGGATGGGAATCGGGCCCGATCGAGAAGCCGTTCTGGCCGTCGTAGCCCTCGCGCCACCAGCCGTCCATGATCGAGAGGTTCATGCAGCCGTGCGGCGTGGTCTTCATGCCGCTGGTGCCCGACGCTTCGAGCGGGCGGCGCGGGTTGTTCAGCCAGATGTCGCAACCCGAGACCATCTGGCGCGCCACGTGGATGTCGTAGTTCTCGATGAAGACGAGATGTCCCTTGAGCTCGGAGAACTTGCTCAGGTGGATCACTTTCTGGATGAACGCCTTTCCGTGGTCGTCGCGCGGGTGGGCCTTGCCGGCGAAGATGAACTGCACCGGGCGGGCGCTGTCCTGGACCAGCTTCACGACGTTCTCGAACTGGTCGAAGATCAGCGGCGCGCGCTTGTAGGTCGCGAAACGGCGGGCGAACCCGATGGTGAGCGCGTCGGGGTTGAGAAAACTGTCGAAGGTGATGAAATCGCCTTGGCTGAAGGTCTTGCCCTGGAGGAGCAGGCGGCGGCGGGCGAACTCGATCAGCTCGCGGCGGAGCTTGTAGCGCAGCGCCCAGATCTCCTCGTCGGAGATGAACGCCGGGTCCTTCACGTTCTGCCAGAACTCGGGCGAGTTCGCCTCGTAGACGAAGGCCGAGGCCGGCCGGCCGAGGCCGGCGAACTTGCTTCGCCACAGGCGGCGGGCCGGGCCCTTCATCCAGCCGACGAGGTGGACGCCGTTGGTGATGTGGCCGATGGGGACCTCGTCGGGCGTCTTCGCGCCGAAATAGCCCATCCACATCTCGCGGCTGACCTGGCCGTGCAACTCGCTGACGCCGTTGGCGGCGCGGGAGTAGCGGAGCGCGAGCGCCGTCATGCAGAAGGGCGAGCCCGTCCTGCCCGGATGCTCGTTGCCGAGCTCCATGATCTGCTCGGGCGTGAGCTTCAGATGCTGGGCGAACTTCTGCCCGGCGTAGCCCATGAGGTCGGCGCTGAAGCGGTCGTGTCCGGCTTCGACCGGGGTGTGCGTGGTGAAGAGGCATTCGGCCTTGGTCAGGGCGCCGGCCTCCTCGAAGGACTTCCCGGCGGCCATCTTCTCGCGGATGAGCTCGAGGGTGAGGAAGGCCGCGTGGCCCTCGTTCATGTGGAAGGTCGAAGGGGCGACGCCGAGCGCGCGGAGCAGGCGCACGCCGCCGACGCCGAGCAGGATCTCCTGCATGATGCGCGTGGTCGAATCGCCGCCGTAGACGCGGTTCGTGAGGTCGCGGTAGTGCGGTTCGTTCTCCGGGCGGTTCGTGTCCAGCAAGTAGACCGGCACGCGTCCGACGTTCACGCGCCAGGCGTGGAAGCGGATGGTGGCGCCGACGATCCGGACGCTACCGACCAGAGGCTCGCCCTTGGCGTCGAGCACGGGCTCGAGGGGGAGGTTCCGCGGATGGAGCAGGGTGTACGATTCCTGCTGCCAGTTGTCGTGGTTGAACGACTGCTGGAAGTAGCCCTCGCGATAGAAAAGGCTGATGCCGACGAAGCCGAGGCCGAGGTCGCTGGCGGATTTGGCGTGGTCGCCGGCGAGCGCTCCGAGGCCGCCGGCGGCGATGGGGAGCGTCTCGTGGAAGGCGAACTCGGCGGAGAAGTACGCGACCGGGTTCGTGGCGAGCGCCGGCGCGTTCTTGGCGGCCCAGGTCTCCTTCTCGCCCAGGTAGGCGTCGAAGTTGGCGAGCACCTTGCGCACGCGGTCGGCGAACCCCGGCTCTTGGAGGCGCACGCAGAGCTCGTAATCGGAGACCTCGTGCAGGATGGCGACCGCGTTGTGGTAAAGGTTCTGCCAGCCGCGGGGCGAGAGCTCGTGGAAGATCTCCTGCGCTTCTTGGTCCCAGCTCCACCAGATGTTCCTGGCGAGCCGGTTCAGTCCGGCGGTCAATCGGGCGAGTTCAGCGGAGGTCAGCGGTGTCGTGGTCATGGAATTCGGTGGAGGAGCAGAGAAAGCGGTGCCGGCGCGGGTCTGGGGGACGCGTCCGACCGCGGATTGACTACCCGCTGGGTCGCCGGAGCGTAAACGAAAAACATCCGCCGGGACGGGGTATGGTCTTCAGAGCGGAGTCCTATGCGGACGGCGTTCCGGGAACCGGCGGGGCAGGGGGACCTCAAGCGGATGCCGGAGCTTCCGGGACCGGGGCCGGGGTCGCAGGGGTCTTGCCGCCGAGGATCTTGAACATGACCGCGCCGCAGACCGGGCATTTGCCTTTCACGGCTTTGCGCCCGTTCTTCATCGTCTCCTCCACCGCATCGGAGATCGGCTGCTTCGCCTTGCACTTCACACAATAGCCCTCGGCCATAGCGTTTCCCTTTCCGGTCGGCCCTCGGGCCGCATTGGTTGATCCGCGGACGCAAGGTAGGGGCGGCGACGAAGAGGTGTCAACGGGCCCACCTAGGGCGTCGCGGGGCCGCTCGGCGAGGCGCGCCGTCCCCGGGGTCGGGCTCCGCGACTAGGTCGCCTGCCCCTCGCTGCGTTCCGTCTTCAGCCGCAGCTGGCCGCAGGCGGCATCGATGTCGTGGCCTTTCTCGCGCCGCAGCGTGGCGGTGACGCCTTCCTTCTGGACCGACGCGGCGAAGGCTTCGCAGACGTCCTCCGTCGGCCGTGCCCAGGGCAATCCCTCGACCGTGTTGTACGGGATGAGGTTCACCTTGGCGTGGAGTCGTCGCGCCAACGCCGCGAGCGGACCGGTCTGGTCCTTCGCGTCGTTGACGCCGGCGATGAGGATGTACTCGAGGGTGATCATCTTGCCCTTGCGCTCGACGTAGTGCTCGCAGGCCGCCGTGAGCTCCTTGAGCGGGTACTTGCGGTTGATGGGCATGATCTTCTCGCGGACCTCGTCGGTCGCGCCGTGGAGCGAGATGGCGAGGCGGAACTGGAGCGGATCGTCGCCGAGGTCGCGGATGCGCGGCACGACCCCGCTGGTGGAGATGGTGATCTTGCGCGCGCCGATCCCGCCGCCCCACGGGGCGTTGAGCGTGCGCAGGGCGGACATCAGGTTGTCGTAGTTCGCCATCGGTTCGCCCATGCCCATGACGACGATGTTGTTGACCAGCCGGTCGGAAGAGCGGGGCACGGCGGGACCGCCGGCAGCGGATCCCGCTTCATCGGTCCCCTTTCCGGCGTCCAGGTCGTTCCAGCGTTCGACGGCGAGCACCTGGCCGCTGATCTCGTGCGGCGCGAGGTTGCGCTTCCATCCGTCGAGCCCGCTGGCGCAGAAGCGGCATCCGTAGGCGCAACCGACCTGGGTGGAGATGCAGAGCGTGTGCCGGTCGCTCGCCTCGCCGTAGAGCGCGGGGTTCGCCGGGATCAGCACGCTCTCGATGAGCGCGCCGTCGGCGAGCCGCCAGAGGAACTTCTGCGTGGCATCGCGGGCGCCTTGCTTGACGACGAGCTGCGGGAGCGTGAGCGAAAAGGATCCCGCGAGCCGGCCCCGCAGCGCCT